>JAJXDX010000211.1 GCA_021640185.1 Oscillospiraceae bacterium
TCGGCGAACGTCGTGTCCGCGATGTGCAGATCATGCGCCGCGAACAGCGCCCGCTCCCCGGTCAAAAACGCCCGCCGGATCTCCTTTTCTTCTCCCATGTCGATGATGCTCCTTTGGCACACGGAATTTACCTGTCTTTAGTATACACCGTTCGCCGCGAAATAGGAAGAACGAACTGTGAACAAAACGTCCCCTTGCGCAAAAAGATCAAAGCCCTGCGGTGCATCGTTTCGATGCGCCGCAGGGCTTTGGTGTCAGTCGACCTTCTTTGCCTTCAGTTCGATCCACAGCTCCCGCTCCAGCTTGTGGATATCGTCGGTCAGCGTCAGGAACACCTCGGTGTTCTCCAGCACTTTGCTGTCGGGATAATAGATCGGGTTCTCGCCCACCTCGGGATCCAGCTGCGCTCTGGCCTCGGTCTGCGGCGTGGAATAGCAGATATACTCGGCGTTCGCCTTCGCCACATCGGTCCGGCAGAGGAAATCGATATATTTCTCGGCCGCCTCTTGGTTCTTCGTCGTTTTCATCACGCACATCGCGTCGACGAAGAAGTTCGTGCCCTGCTCCGGCACGAAATAGCCGATGTCCTTGTTGCCGTCCTCGGCGTCGATCATGATCGCGCCGTCGCCGGAATAATAGGGGGCGATCCAGCCCTCCTCGTTGATCATCTTCTGGAACACCTGATCCATGAAGTAGCCCTGCAGCAGCGGCTTCTGCTTCAGCAGCTCCTCATAGGCCGCGCGCCACTCGTCGGGGTTTTCGCTGTTCATGGAATAGCCCAGCTTCTTCAGCGCGATGGCGAAGGCGTCGCGGGAGTTGTCGAACATATAGATCTTGCCTTTGTATTTCTCGTTCCACAGCAGGCCCCAGCCGTCCTTCAGGTCCTCCTCGGCGACGTACTTCTTGTTGTAGAAGATGCCCACCGTGCCCCACGTGTACGGCACGGAATACTCGTTGTTCGGGTCGTAGGCCAAATTCTTGTAGTCCTCGCCGATATACTTATAGTTCGGGATGTTGTCGAAGTTCAGCTTCGCCAGCATATCGTTCTTGATCATCTTCCCGATCATGTAATCGGACGGGAACACCACGTCATACTCGGCCGCGCCGCTTTCCAGCATCGTGTACATCTCTTCGTTGCTGCCGTAGTTTTTGTAGTTGACGCGGATGCCCGTTTCCTTTTCGAACTGACGGTTGACGTCCATGATCTCGTCGTCGATATAGCTCGTCCAGTTGAACACGTTGATGGTCACGCGGTCGCTGCCGCCGCAGCCGGAAAGCGTGCCGCAAAACAGCGCCGCCAGCAAAACGACGGCCATGAGCAGGGCGATCTTTTTCATTTATCCTCTTCCTTTCTGCTTTTTCAGGTCACGGGCCTGAAAAACGTTGACGATGACCAGCAGGATCAGCACGCCGCCGAACATCAGCGTCGACAGCGCATTGATCTCCGGCGTGACCGGGCGCTTGGTCATGGTATAGATCGTGACGGACAGGGTCTGTGCGGTGGAGCCGGAGTTGAAATAGCTGATCACGAAGTCGTCCAGCGACATCGTGAAGGCCATCAGCGCTCCGGTGATGACGCCGGGCATGATCTCCGGCATGACGACCTTGAAAAACGCGGGCAGCGGATGACAGCCAAGGTCCAGCGCCGCCTCGTACATATGGCGGTTCATCTGGCGCAGCTTCGGCAGCACCTGCAGCACCACATAGGGGATGCAGAACGTGACGTGCGCCAGCAGCAGCGTGAAGAAGCCGGGGCGCAGCAGCCCGGTCACCCGATAGATCGCCACGAACATCAGCATCATCGAGATACCGGTCACGATCTCCGGATTGATCATGGGGATGTTGTTGAGCACCATCAGCAGGCGGCGCGGCCGCCCCTTCATGCTGTACAGCCCCACAGCCGCCATCGTGCCGATCACGGTGGCGATCAGCGCCGCCAGCAGCGCGATCTCCAGCGTGACGCGCAGCGCATCCAGGATCTGCTCGTTGCGGAACAGCTTCTCGTACCACGACAGGGTGAACCCGTGCCATTTGACGCGGTTTTTGGAATCGTTGAACGAGAACACGATCAGTACCGCGATCGGCAGATACAAAAACGTAAAGATCAGTGCGTTGTAGATCCGGGAGAGCGTTTTCATGCCATCATCCCTCCCAGCTCGTCCTCGCCGTTGTCGACGCGGCGCATGACGGACATGCTCAGCAGCATCAGCACCATCAGCACCAGCGACAGCGAGGCGCCGACGTTGTAGTCGTTGCCGTTGCCGAGGAACATCGTTTCGATCACGTCGCCGATCATCATGTTCGTGCCGCCGCCAAGCAATTTCGAGATCACGAACGTGCTGACGGCGGGGACGAACACCATCGTCACGCCAGACACGATGCCCGGCAGGCTCAGCGGCAGGATCACCCGGCGCAGCACCTGCCAGTGACCGGCGCCCAGATCCTGCGCCGCCTCGACGATCCGGTGATCGAGCTTCGCCATCACGGAATAGATCGGCACGATCATAAAGGGCAGGAAGTTATACACCATGCCCAGCACGATGGCGCCGCTCGTGTTGATGATGTGCCAGCTGCCGCCGAACAGGCCGAGGAACTGGTTGATCAGCCCCTTGTCCTCCAGCAGCGTCATCCACGCATAGGTGCGCAGCAAAAAGTTCATCCACATCGGCAGCATGATCATCATCACCATCGTGCGCTGCACGTGCTCGCTGCGGCGGGAGATGGCCAGCGCGATCGGATAGGCCAGCACCAAACAGATCGCGGTGGCCAGCGCGCCCATCCAGATCGAATCCAGATACGTCGGCAGATATTTGCCGATCGCGACGATGTTGGCAAAGGTGAAATGCCCGGCGGCATCGGTAAAGGCGAAATACACCACGATCAGCAGCGGGACGACGGTGAAGATCGCCATCCACACGGCGAAGGGGGCGACGGCGGAACGGCTCTTCATTCCTGCGCCTCGGCGGTGTCCTCCGCCTCCGCCTCGGGGTCGCCCAGCTCGTCGAACTCCTCGGAATAGGAGCTGTAATCGCCGAACATCCCGGAATAGGCGGACTTTTTCATGATGTGGATATCCTCGGGGTTGAGCACGATGCCGATCACGCTGTCCACCGGATAATAGTCGGTGGTCTGGATCAGCCACTTGAAGCCCTTGAAATCCACGATCGTTTCGTAATGCACGCCCTTGAAGGTCACGGCCGTGACCGTGCCGGTCAGGTGTCCCTTCACCGGCTCGACGATGTCGATATCCTCCGGCCGGATCACGACGTCGACCGGCTCGTTCGGCGCAAAACCGGCGTCAAGGCACGAAAAGCGCCGCCCGAAGAACTCCACCAGATAATCCTGCAGCATCACGCCGTCCAGGATGTTGCTCTCGCCGATGAAATCGGCGACGAAGGCGTTCTGCGGCTCGTTGTAGATGTCCTGCGGCGTGCCGATCTGCTGGATCTCGCCGTTGTCCATGACCACGACCGTGTCGGACATGGACAGCGCCTCTTCCTGATCGTGCGTCACGTAGATGAAGCTGATCCCCAGGCTCTTCTGGATGTTCTTCAGCTCCGCCTGCATATCCTTGCGCAGTTTCAGATCCAGCGCGGCCAGCGGCTCGTCGAGCAGCAGCACGCGCGGATCGTTGGCCAGCGCGCGCGCGATGGCCACGCGCTGCTGCTGCCCGCCGGACAGCGTGGCCACGGCGCGCTTCTCGAACCCGACAAGGTTGACGAGCTTCAGCATCCGGCTCACGGTGTCGCGGATCTCGGCATTGCTCTTTTTCTGCACGCGCATACCGAAGGCGACGTTCTCATATACATTCAGATGAGGGAACAGCGCGTATCGCTGAAAGATGGTGTTGACGCTGCGCTTGTACGGCGGCAGGTCGTTGACCCTCGTCCCATCAAAAAAAACATCGCCGCTGTCCGGTGTGATGAAGCCGCCGATGATCCGCAGGGTGGTCGTTTTGCCGCAGCCCGACGGGCCGAGCAGCGTCACGAACTCCCCGTCGGATATGCTGAGATCCAAATTCTTCAGCACCGGTTCTCCGTCGAAGGACATCGAGATGTTTTTCAGTTCTACGATCTTGTTTTTTTCCATGGATATGCATCCCCCTTTGCGGCATTGGTCTCCGCCGCTCACGCGGCGGACGCACCGGCTCTTCCGACGCCCTCCGCAAAGGGTTTTTCACGGTCATCCGGGCAAGAGCACCCGGTGACCGCGGCGCCGATCGGCCGATACGAAACGGTCTTGCGTATAGATGCACGCCCGGATATCCGGGCAACGAAACACATTATGCTCTTTCCTGACGCAAATGTCAATATGCAAATCGAAAAAATCGCGAAAAATCGCGTTTTTTTCGGATTTTCCGCGAAAAAACCGCATTTCCGCCGCTCCGCCGCCAAGCTTTCTCGCGTATCCTCGGTTATCCTGACAGATCCTCTTGCCCGCACACCGAACAAAAAGGAGGAACATCCATGAAAAATGTCGACGAAACGCACCTTGTACAGGACCTGATCGCGCGCTACGAGCGCGAGCT
>JAJXDX010000212.1:0-2786 GCA_021640185.1 Oscillospiraceae bacterium
CGCCTACGATATCGGCGGCGAGATCACCCGCGATTTCCCGACGACGAACCGTCTGAAAAAGGCCAAGCCTGTGTTCAAGGTGCTCAAGGGCTGGCACTGCGACATCCGCGGCATCCGCGATTTCGCCGCTCTCCCGGCCGAGGCGCGCGCCTATGTCGAGTTTATCGAAAACGAACTGGGGCATCATATCGACATGGTGTCCAACGGCCCGGAACGCGAAGCGATCATCATCCGCTGAGGAGGATACGACCATGCAACTGCACTATCTCGGCACGGCAGCGGCGGAAGGCTTCCCCGGTCTGTTTTGCGACTGCGATACCTGCCGCCGCGCCCGCGCGGAGGGCGGCCGCAGCCTGCGCACCCGCTCGCAGGCGCTGATCGACGGCCGTCTGCTGATCGATCT
Source organism: Oscillospiraceae bacterium (assembly GCA_021640185.1). Taxonomy (GTDB): domain Bacteria; phylum Bacillota; class Clostridia; order Oscillospirales; family Acutalibacteraceae; genus UBA5905. The sequence goes on from JAJXDX010000212.1 coordinate 404, forward strand.
GCCGGCGGACACCTATTGGCACATCACGCAGAACGGCCTGTCGCTCGCCGGCATCCGGCACTGCCTGATCACCCACGCACACTCCGACCATTTTTACCCCACCGAGTTGGAATGCCGCTGCACGTGGGCGGCACCGGCGGCGGAGGGGACACTGACGTTCCACGCCGGACCTGCGGCGGCCGAGCAGGCCAGGCAGGCGGCTCTGCTCACCGGCGCCGCGAACGACGACCGCGTGGCAGTGGACGTGCTGTTCCCGTACACGCCGGTCAAGATCGACCGCTATACCGTCACTCCGCTGCCCGCTGACCACGATCCGCTGTCCACCCCGTATATCTATCTGATCGCGGACGGCGAAAAAACGCTGCTGTACGCGCACGATACCGGGCTGCTCAGCGAGGAAACGCTGCAGCGCCTGCCGCAGCTGACGGCGCATATCGACTTCGTGTCGCTCGACTGCACCGGGATGCTGCAGCACGGATGGACGGACGGCCACCTGACCCTCGACACCTGCGTCACGTTCATGGAGCAACTGCGCCGGACCGGCACGGCCGACGGCAGCACGCAGGTCTGCCTCAACCATTTCTCCCACAACGGCGGCGCGACACACAGCGAGCTCGTACCCATCGCCGCCCGCGATGGCTTTGCCGTTTCGTACGACGGGATGACCGTCACGTTCTAAGCGTGACGGCCGGATAAGAGGAGCGTTTTTATGGAAAAAATTCTGGTACTCGATTTCGGCGGGCAGTACAATCAGCTGATCGCCCGCCGCGTCCGCGACCACCATGTGTTCGCGGAGATCCTGCCCTACACCACGCCGATCGAGCAGATCGCCGCCGCCAACTACAAAGGCATCATCTTCACCGGCGGCCCGAACTCGGTGTTCGACCCGGCGTCCCCGCATTACGACGCGCAGATCCTATCGCTCGGCGTCCCGGTGCTCGGCATCTGCTACGGCTGCCAGCTGATGGCATGGATGGCCGGCGGCGTGGTCGAAACGGCGGAGCAGTCCGAATACGGGCAGATCGATCTGCACATCGCCGACGATACCTCCCCCTTGTTCGCCGATGTCCCGGCGGACAGCGTCGTGTGGATGAGCCATACCGACCGCCTGATGAAGGCGCCGGTCGGCTTTGCTGTCACCGCCTCCACGGCGGCCTGCCCCATCGCCGCGATGGAAGACCGCAACAAGCGGCTGTATGCCGTGCAGTTCCACCCGGAGGTCACCCACAGCCGCTTCGGCGATAAGATGCTGGAGAACTTCCTCTACCGCGTGTGCGGCTGCGCGGGCGATTGGCAGATGGACAGTTTCATCGAGGACACCGTTGCCCGCCTGCGCGAGCAGATCGGTGATAAGCCCGTGATCCTCGGGCTGTCCGGCGGCGTGGACTCGTCCGTCGCGGCGGGCCTGCTCAGCCGCGCGGTCGGCAAGCAGCTCACCTGCGTGTTCGTCGATCAGGGCCTGATGCGTAAGGACGAGGGCGATATGGTCGAGCAGACCTTCACCCGCCTGTTCGATATGAACTTCGTGCGCGTCAACGCGCAGCAGCACTTCCTCGACTGCCTCAAGGGCGTGACCGATCCGGAGCAGAAGCGCCACATCATCGGCACGGAATTTTATAAGGTGTTCTGGGACGAGATCCGCAAAAGCGAAAAAGGCTATTTCGCCCAAGGCACGATCTACCCCGACTGCATCGAGTCCGGCAAGGGCGACGCCGACAAGATCAAGACTCACCACAACAAGGTCAAAATGCCGGAGGACGTCGAGTTCCTCGGCGTGATCGAGCCGCTGTGCGACCTGTTCAAGGACGAGGTGCGCCGCGTGGGCGAAAAGCTCGGCATCCCGCACGAGCTGGTGTGGCGTCAGCCGTTCCCCGGCCCGGGTCTGGGCGTGCGCATCATCGGCGAGATCACCGAGGAGAAGATCCGCATCCTGCAGGAAGCCGACTGGGTGCTGCGCGACGAGATGAGCAAAAACGGCTACGAATCGCAGCTGGCGCAGTTCTTCTGCGTTCTGCCGGGCGTCAGCACCGTCGGCGTGATGGGCGACCACCGCACCTACGATCATCTGGTGGCGATCCGCGCCGTCACGACGGACGATTTCATGACCGCCGACTGGGCCAAGATCCCCTACGACATCCTCGCCCGCGTCAGCAACCGCATCACTAACGAGGTCCGCCACATCAACCGCGTGGTCTACGATATCACCACCAAACCCCCGGCTACTGTCGAGTGGGAGTAGTCGCCGCTTACCCGAAAACCCTTTATTTTCAAGGGTTTTCGGGTTTCTTTTTTGCCCCGGGTACACGAAAGGTACACGGCGGGTACACGAAAAACTTATGCGAAAGCCTCCAAACGGTCGGCAACTTTCCCGTGTTTCGTCGGG
>JAJXDX010000212.1:2796-4526 GCA_021640185.1 Oscillospiraceae bacterium
GGGTATAGGTGGGAATAGATCTCCAAAGTTGTCGTTACGCTCTCATGCCCGAGGCGTTCGCTGATCAGCAGCGGTGCAAAACCGAGTTCAATCAGCAAGCTGGCGTGGCTGTGACGAAGATCGTGCACCCGTATCTCCCGGAGTCCGGTCTTCTTGCAGCCCCTTTCCATTTCGTGCTTCAAATAATGCTTTGTTACTTCAAACAGTCTATCTGACGGATCGTAGCCGTACAATCTGTCGGCATAATCCTTTACCAAATCGCAAACGAATTGCGGCAAGGTAATTTTGCGATTGCTTTTTGGCGTCTTTGGGTCAAGGAATAAGTCCTCGCCGTCTATACGCGCATAGTTTTTTGTAATGGAAACCGTCCGTTCCTCAAAGTCGAAATCGTTCAGGGTCAAAGCTAGCATTTCTCCGGATCGCATTCCTGTCCAGTAAAGCAGATTAAAGATGACCTTGGACTGCAGCTTATCACTGACAGCATCAATAAAAATCTTGAATTCGTCCGCTGTCCAGATCTGTTCCAAGCCAGAATTCTTTTTACCGATAGTTCCGCTTTTTTGTACCGGATTGCTGCCGAGGCCGTAATACTTGACTGCAAAATTGAAAATCGCAGACAACTGGCTGTTCAGAGTTCTCAGATAGGTTGGCTTATAATTCTTCTGATTGTTCATCAGCTCGGTTTGCCAGCGACGCACATTCATCGGCTGGATCTCATTGACTTTCAAATTCTTGAAATACGGCATAATATGTACCGCAATGATGTCCTCTTTCCCTTTGTAGGTAGTCGGTCTGATTCTGGCTTTGCAGTCATCCATATAGATCTCTACCATATCACTAAAAAGCATATCGCAGGAATTTGATGTCTTGCTCAGAAAATCCAGTTCATACTGCTTGGCCTCTTTTTGCAGGCGAAAACCTTTCTTCTTTTTCTGCTTTTTGGTGCCTGTCCAATCTGTGTAAACAAATTTACAGTACCATAACCCTGTCTTTTCGTCTTTGTAGGTCGGCAATGATTTCACCTCCGATCTGTAAAAGTTTCATCGCCCGGATACGGTTTCCCTCGTCACTTACAGGTAGGTATTCTCGTAAAAATATTTGGCAGATACCTTGCCCGCCACAGTCAGCTTTCCGGCTTTTTCCAGTTCACTGTTAAGCCGCTTGATAATGCGGTATGCCGTACTGCGGGAAACACCGAGTAATTCGGCAACATCCGTTGCTGTCAAGTATCTTTTGCTCGTCTGTAATGCTGTCGGTTTGTATTCCGCCATGTTTTCCTCCTTTCTGACAGCCTGCAGCAATGGAGTATCCTTGCGATATTGTCATTATACTACTTTTCGCAAAAGATCCCGTGTGGGGCTGTCCGCATATATTTATATTTAGTTTGTGTTCAAATTAAAAACGCCTGTCCGCCGGGCCATTTCCTGCGCCCATTTCAGCCGCGTATTGGCAGGCTGCCGCTATACGGCAATTCTTCTGTGGGCACGCTCCGAATCGATCATCGTGGCATACTGTCCGCAGATCCTGTATAACTCCCGGCGGAAGGATATTCGGTTTTCAAGGTGCATAAGCGGATAGAGCTTCTTCCTCTATCCGTTCACTAATAAACACGGGGGTATACCCGCCTTTTCTGCAATCAAAATTCAAAAAAGCGAAATTTCCTTTTCCGTATTGCCACCCGCATAACTATATATAGTTTCTAAATTCTTGACAAACACGATATATTGTGC
>JAJXDX010000213.1:0-4229 GCA_021640185.1 Oscillospiraceae bacterium
ATCCAGCGCAGCCACACCGGCGTGCAGATGGCGGCCATCTCGCTGCCGTGCCGGTATATCCATTCGCCCTCCTGCGTCGGCCATTGGGACGACGTGCAGGCGATGGAAGCTCTGCTGCGCGTGCTGACCGCGGAGCTGCCCGCTTGATCCGGCTGGCCGCGGAAGCCGATTTTTCCGCCTGTGCGCGGCCGGCCGCGACGGACGGTGCCGTGCGTATCCGCTCGTGGTACGCCGCTTATGGCGCGCAGACGCGGTTTTTATCGTCCTTCACCGACGGGCGCGGCACGTTTTTGTCGGTCATGGACGGCTTTTCCGTGCTTGCCGACCTGACCGGGGACGCGATCGGCGGTGCGGCCGTCGACGAGGAATGGGCGGCGTTCATCGCCATGCACCCGGATATCCGCCGCGTCCGCTGTGCGCGTGCGGCGGGGGAGCAGCTGGCCGCCGCGCTGCAAGCCCCGGTCACAGCCGGAGAGGTGCTGCGGCGCGACGCGTGTCCGCCTTCCGGTCGGACAGACGGGCTTGTGCCCGTCCGCACCGTGCGCGCCGAGGGCGTGTACCGGCTGCTGTGTGCGGCGTTCCCGGACGGCGCGCTGCCGCCGTTCGACGCGTTCTATGTCGATCTGTCCCACCGCCTGCGGCACGGGCTGTGCCGCATCGCTGCGGTGGAAGATCCGCCCGGCACGCCGGTCGCCTGCGCCATGACCGTGGCAGAGGCGCCGGATGCCGTGGTGATCGGCGCGGTGGCTACCGCGCCGCAGCACCGCAGAAGAGGCTATGCCTCCGCCTGCATCCGCGCCCTTCTGGCGGAGGATGCCCGTCCGGCGCTGATCGCACCGGCCGACGATGCGGCCGCGCGGCTGTATCGGTCGCTGGGCTTTTCGCCGTGCGGCGGCTGGGCCGAGTTTTCATTTCCCGGGAAATGAGAGCATCATCACATAAGGAGCAGACCATGATGGATAACCAAAAGACGTTTTTCCCGGTGGATGACCGCCTGCGCGCCGTTTCCGACGCGGCCGAGCGCGAAGCGGCCGGGGTATTCTCCGCCATCGACGAAACGGCGGCATATAATCAGGAAAAAGTGCTGGCCGCCTTCATCCGCCACCGCGTGGACGAGGCGTGCTTCGCCGCCACCACGGGCTACGGCTACGGCGACAAGGGGCGCGAAACGCTGGACAAGATCTTGGCAGACGTGATGGGTGCAGAGGACGCGCTGATCCGCCACAGCATCCTGTCCGGCACGCACGCGATCACGATCGCGCTGTTCGCGATGCTGCGCCCCGGCGACACGATGCTGGCCGCCACCGGCGCGCCCTACGACACGCTGGAGCAGGTCATCGGCGCAAAGGTGCCGTGCGCCGGCTCATTGGCCGAGTTCGGCGTGCGCTACCGAGAGGTGCCGCTGGGCGACCGGCAGCGCCCGGATCACCGCGCCATCGCCGCCGCCCTGCGGGAGGACAGTTCCATCCGTCTGGTGCACATCCAGCGCTCGCGCGGGTATTGCACGCGCCCGTCGCTGACGATCGACGAGATCCGCGGCATCGTGCAGACGGTGCGCGCCGTGCGGCCGGACGTGACGGTCTTCGTCGATAACTGCTACGGCGAATTCGTCGAGCGGCAGGAGCCGACCGAGGTCGGCGCGGATCTGATCGCCGGCTCGCTGATCAAAAACCCCGGCGGCGGCATCGCCGAAAACGGCGGCTATCTCTGCGGGACGAAGGCGTGCATCGAGCAGTGCGCCTACCGCATGACCTCGCCCGGTCTGGGGCGCGAGATCGGCGCCACGCTGGGGCATAACCGCTCGCTGTACATGGGGCTGTTCCAAGCGCCGCACGTCGTCGGCGAGGCGCTCAAGACCGCCGTGTATGCCTCCGCGCTGTTCGAACGGCTGGGCTACGAAGTTTCGCCCCGCCCGGACGAGGTGCGCGGCGACATCATCCAGACCGTGCTGCTGCGCGAACCGGCCGCGCTGATCGCGTTCTGCCAAGGGATGCAGAAGGGCGCGCCGGTCGATGCCTACGTCACGCCGGAGCCGTGGGATATGCCCGGCTACACCAGTCAGGTCATCATGGCGGCGGGCGCGTTCACCAGCGGCTCGTCTATCGAGTTGTCGGCCGACGCGCCGCTGCGCGCGCCGTATGCCGCCTATATGCAGGGCGGGCTGACCTACGCCACCGGCCGCGTCGGTGTGCTGCTCGCCGCCCAGTCGATGCTGGAGCAGGGCGTGCTCAAGCTGTAAGATCACTTGCCTTTACATTCCGGAACAGGAGGATGTTCATGCTGCCGCAAAAAATGATCGATCTTGGCAGTGCGCGCAGCGCGATCCGCGAGCTTTTTGCTTACGGCGAGCGCCGCGCGGCGGAGATCGGACGGGAGAATGTGTTCGATTTCAGTCTGGGGAACCCCAGCATCGAGCCGCCGCCCGCCGTCGAAAACGAGATCCGCCGTCTGATCGAGACGGAAAGCTCAAAAGCTTTACACGGATACACTTCCGCCGCAGGCGCACCGCAGGTGCGCGAAACGATCGCCCGCTACATCAGCGGCACGTTCGGCGTGCCCGCGGCCGCAGCCGACCTCTATCTGACCTGCGGGGCGGCGGCCTCGCTGTGCATCTGCCTGACGGCGCTGCTCGATCCGGGCGAGGAGGTCATAACCTTCGCGCCGTATTTCCCGGAATACAAGGTATTCGTCGAAAAGGCGGGCGGCCGGCTGACGACCGTGCCCGTGCGGCGCGAAGATCTGCAGCCGGACACGGTGGCGCTGGAGGCGGCCATGTCGGCCGATACGGCCGTGGTGATCGTCAATTCGCCGAACAACCCGACCGGCGCGGTGTATACGGAGCAGATGCTGACTGCCGTGGCGGGCGTGCTGCGCCGCGCCGCGGCGCGCTACGGGCATCCGATCTATCTTTTGGCGGACGAGCCGTACCGCGAGCTGGTGTATGACGATATCCCCGTCCCGTACATTCCTCAGCTTTATGCCGACACGATCGTTTGCTATTCCTACAGCAAATCCCTCTCGCTGCCCGGCGACCGGATCGGCTACATCTTCGTGCCGCCCGCCGTCACCCGCAGCGCCGACGTGATGGCCGCCGTGCAGGGCGCCGGGCGCGCGCTGGGCTATGTCTGCGCGCCGAGCCTGTTCCAGCGGGTGATCGCCGCCTGTCAGGGGAAGACGTCCGATATCGAGGTCTATCGCCGCAACCGCGACCGGCTGTACGGTGCGCTGACGGACATGGGCTTTTCCGCCGTGCATCCGGACGGCGCGTTCTACCTGTTCGTCCGCTCGCCGGAGCCGGACGCCGTCGCGTTCTCCGAGCGCGCGAAAGCGCACGAACTGTTGCTCGTCCCCAGCGACAGCTTCGGGCTGCCGGGCTATGTGCGCATCGCCTACTGCGTTGACGGCGCGATGATCGAGCGCTCGCTGCCCGCCTTCGCGGCGCTGGCGGCGGAGTACGGACTGGGACAGCCGAATGAAGGAGCAAAAGCATGAGCGCACTGGATGAAGCCAGACGGTCCATCGACCGCATCGACCGGCAGATCGCCGATCTGTTCACCGAACGGATGGCGGCGGCCAGCACCGTGGCCGCTTATAAGGCGGAGCACGGCCTGCCGATCTTAGATAAAGACCGCGAGGAGCAGGTGATCCGCCGCAACGCCGCCCTGATCGATGACGAGGCGATCCGCGCGCATTACGTCACGTTCCAGCGCGGCATGATGGCGGTGTCCCGCACTTATCAGGCGGAGATCCTGTCCGGCGTGCGGGTGGCCTACTGCGGCGTGGAGGGCGCGTTCGCCCACATCGCCGCCAAGCGGATCTATCCGACGGAGCAGACCACGTCCTTCCACAGCTTCGCCGACGCGTACCGCGCCGCCGAGGACGGCACGTGCCACTGCGCCGTCCTGCCGATCGAAAACAGCACCGCCGGCGAGGTGGGGCAGGTGATGGATCTGCTGTTCTCCGGCCCGCTGTACATCAGCGCGGTGTATGACCTGTCGATCCGGCATCAGCTGCTGGCGCTGCCGGGGACGCAGCTTACGGACGTGCGGCGCGTGTACAGCCACCCGCAGGCGCTGCAGCAGTGTGATGCGTTCATCCGGCACTTCGATCTCGATCCCGTCGCCTGCACCAACACCGCCGTCGCCGCCAAGCAGGTGGCCGAGGGCGGCGACCGCACCGTGGCGGCCATCGCCAGCCGCGAAACGGCGGCGCTCTAGGGGCTGGAGATC
>JAJXDX010000213.1:4239-4519 GCA_021640185.1 Oscillospiraceae bacterium
CCGTCCTGCCGATCGAAAACAGCACCGCCGGCGTGGTGGCTGACCGAGGCGATCCGTCTGATCGGACGGCACGGTTTCAACATGGTCAGCATCCGCAGCCGGTCGTTCAAGCAGTTACTGTGGCAGTATTATTTTGCCGTGGAGCTTGACGGCAACGCCTACACGCCCGCCGGACAGGCCATGCTTTCGGATCTGTCCGCCTGCTGCGATAAGCTGCGCGTCGTGGGCGTGTATCCGAACGACCGCGACATCGACGCCTTTGAGGAGGATGCCCTATGAT
>JAJXDX010000214.1 GCA_021640185.1 Oscillospiraceae bacterium
GGGCTGTTCCTGCCGCTGGACAAATGGCCGCTGATCAGCTCCCGCGCACAGGGGACGTATTTTTGGGACATGGACGGCAACCGCTATATCGATCTGATGTGCGCCTACGGCCCCAACGTGCTGGGCTATAACGATCCCGACGTCGATGCTGCCGCCCTCGCCCAGCTCAAGGACGGCAACTGCACCACCGCCCCGTCGTACAAGATGGTGGAATGCGCCGAACGGCTGGTGGACATGGTCGCGTGCGCCGACTGGGCGTATTTCATGAAAAACGGCACCGACGCCACCACCTTCGCGGTGCTGTGCGCCCGCGCCCACACCAAGCGGAGCAAAACGCTGTTCTTCAAGGGCTACTACCACGGCAACGATCCGTGGGCGATGAAGGCGGACTACCCCGGCATTTTGCCCGAGGACGTGGCCAACAACATCATCGTCCCGTGGTTCGACATGGACGCGCTGGAGCAGGCGTGGGAGCAGACGCACGGCGACGTGGCCGCGCTGATCGCCCAGCCGTACGACCACGGCAACTTTTACGATAACGTCTGTGCCACGCACGAGCAGTGGCAGGCCGTGCGCCGCTTCTGCGACGAGCACGGCATCGTCCTGATCATGGACGACGTGCGTGCCGGTTTCCGTCTGGATCTGGCGGGCAGCGATCACTATTACGGCATCAAGGCGGACATCATCTGCTTCTGCAAGGCGCTGGCCAACGGCTACAATATGTCCGCCGCCTGCGGGCAAGAGTTCCTCAAGACCGCAGCCTCGTCGCTGTCGTTCACCGGCTCGTACTGGATGAGCGCCGTGCCCTTCGCCGCATGCATCGCCTGCCTCGACAAGATGCAGCGGCTGGACACCCCTCTGCTGTTTCGCGAAAAGGGGCACAAGCTGACCGACGCCTTCAAGCGTGCGGCCAAGGAGAACGGGTTCAACTTGGTCGTGTCCGGCGAGCCGGCGCTGTTCTATCTGCGCATCGCCAACGACAACAGCCTGATGCTGCATCAGGAATGGGTGGCGGAGTGTGTTTCGCGCGGGTTGTTCCTCGCCTCGCACCACAACCACTTCATCAACGCCGCGCTCAGCGACGAGGATATCGCTCTGGCGGCCGACATCGCGAACGATGCGTTCGCGGTCATCGCCGCCCGCCATCCGGAGGTCACGGGGCGGTAAACGTCCCCCCGCAAGGCCAAAAGCCCGGACACCGCATCGTCGCGGTGTCCGGGCTTTTTCGGTTCAGTCCTTTGCCCGTTCCTTTTTGATCCCGAACAACCGGCACAGCAGACCGGAAAGCATCCGCGGACTTCTGACGACCACAACGCGCATAAGACTACCCCTCCATCATCATCGTTCGGCAAAACCCGGGTCAGCGGCGGGCGCAGGTCAGCCCGCAGGCGATCAGCGCCGCCGCCAGCACGAACACCAGCGCCTTGGCCGGCAGAACGGAACAGGTCAGCAGTCCCACCCCGAAACAGGCGAAGCACACCGTCGTCCCGCCGCATCTGCGCCGCCCGTGCCGTTTCGCCATCGCGATCCCCTCCCCGCCGTTCTCCGTGCCGCCCGCCGTTTTGCGGACCTATCCCAAGATATGCGGCAGCCGGCCGTGCGGTGAATGATCCGTTTTTGCGGGCATAAAACGTCCCCCGGCGGAAGACCGCCGGGGGACGACATGATCGTGCTTGACCGATGCGTCAGCGCTTGACGTACTGCAGCGGGTTGACGCGCACGCCGTTGCGGATGACCTCGAAATGGAGGTGCGGGCCGGTGGAATTGCCGGTGGAGCCGATGATGCCGACGACCTGCCCCTGCGACACCGTCTGCCCCTTGACCACGCGCACGGCCTGAAAATGCGCATACAGCGTGACCAGCCCGTTGGCGTGCTGGATCTTGACCATGTTGCCGTAGCCGCCGTACCATCCGGCATAGATGACCACGCCGCCGTCGGCCGCCACCGCATTTTTACCGCGCACGGTGACCGGGCCGTTGCAGATATCCAGCGCCCGGTGTCCGGACGAGAACCCGCGGGACATATTATGGCAGATCGGTACGGGCCAGATCATCGTGCCGCGCGTCTGTCCGTCGCCCTGCACGACCTCGAAGCCGCTGCTCGTGGTCACGCGCTGCGTGCCGCGCTCGATCACACGGGTGACCGGCTCCTTCGTCACGGTGGACGACACGATCTCGCGCTTCGTTTCCAGCCCGTCAAGGTATGTCACCTCGGCCACGATGTCGCGGCTGCCGTCGACGCCCTTCGTCAGGGTCTTGGAATACGTCGTGGGCTTGGATGTATTCTGCTTATACTGCGTGTTGTAGGCGATCTTTTCGGTATAAAAGATCTTTTTGATCACCTTGACCTGCAAAAACGGCTGCGGCCGCTGCACGACCACCTCGTCGCCGATGTGGATCATGTCGGTGTTGGCGTAGGGCGGGTTCATCCGGCGCAGCTCGGACAGGGTCATGTCGTTTTTGGAGGCGATCAGCCCCAGCGAATCGCCCGGCACGGCGGTGTAGGTCTTTTTGACCACCGCCTCGCGCGTGAGCAGTGCGCGGATCTTTTCGCCGTCGGCGACGGTCGCCGACGGGAACAGGCCGTCCAGTGTTTCCACGGTCTGGACGAACTCGGCGCGCTGGTTTTCGTCGTTGCGGTCGAAGTACGTATCCTTGATGCCGTCGAGCACGGCGTTCAGCTCGTCAGATGACTCCATCGCACCGACGAACTCGCCGTCGACGTACAGTCCCGTCGCCTCGGCGATCGAGTCCCCGGCGGTACGCAGGATGGCGTCGCACAGCTCGTTATCGTCCAGCACCGGCTCGCTGCCGCGCACCGTCACCGACAGCGTCGGCACGGCCTCGACGGCGAAGGAATCGTCCACGTTGACGACGCGTCCCTTCGCCATGGCGGCGGCCTGTTCGTAGGTCACCTCGTTGCTGATCAGGCCCAACGGCTGCTCGCCGTAGGTCAGCGAAAGGCAGAACTCCGTGTTCGTCCACGCGGACACGGTCAGCAGCAGCACGACGGTGGCCAGCACCGGCCCCGCCACGCCCCACAGGGCAAGCAGCTCGCCGCGATAGCGGCACACGCCGCGCACGGTCAGGTGCCCGAAGCACGACAGCAGCCGGCCAAAGCCCTGCCCGGCCGCATCGCGCAATTCGATGCGGGCGTGCGCCATGCGGCGCGCGAACCGGTGCCAGCGGCGCTTTTGCCTGTGCAGCGCCAACACGGCCGTTTTCCGCCAAAAGCGGGCAAAACGGCGCACGCCGGGCAGGCACGCCCGGCGCAGCCGCGCAAAACGGCGCGCGGCGCGCATCCCGACAAGATAGAAAAAGCCGTAAACGGCATCCGCGGCGCTTTGCGGCACGGCGGCGCGCGGCGAGATCTGCGCTTCTTTGATCATCGATGATCGACCTCCGATCGGCGATAGACAAAAAACCGGACGGGCCGCCATGCGGCCCTGTCGGCGGAAAAGTTCCCGGTCATGCCTTCTATTATAACCGAAAAAAAGGCAAATCGCAACATTTTTCCGCAGATCTGGTCACATCTGCCAGTTTCCTTTTGGCTTTTTGTACAGCAGAGCCGAACGGAACGTTTTGTCCGTCAGCCCTTTTCGGCGGCGGCCGGCAGCCCCAGATAGGCGCACAGCAGCCGCAGGACGTTCGCCACGCCGTCGATATGGCTGCGCTCGTACCCGTGGCTGGCATAGACGCCCGCGCCGATCAGCCCGTGGGCGATGTCCGCGCCGGAGCGCAGCGTCGCCTCCACGTCGGAGCCGTAGTGCGGGTACACGTCCACAGCATAGTCTGCGCCCGCGGCGCGGGCGGCCTCGATCAAACGCCCGACGGTGGCGTAGCTGTACGGCCCGCCGGAATCCTTCGCGCAGATCGACACCTGCCGCTCGGTGCAGGTCAGGCCGTCGCCGACGCAGCCCATGTCCACGCTGATCGCCTCGGTCACGTCCGGCGGCACGGAGGCAGAGCCGCCGTGCCCGACCTCCTCGTACACGGTCACGTGCACGTAGGTGTGCCGTGCGGGGACGGCGCCGGTATCGCGCAGATATTCGGCCAGCCCCAGCAGGATCCCGACCGAAAGCTTATCGTCCAAAAACCGGCTTTTCAGATAGCCGGACGCGGTGCGCCGCGTGCGCGGCTCGAAGCAGACGATGTCGCCCACCTCGATCCCGAGGGCGCGCGTTTCCTCTGCGGAGGCGACCGGCTCGTCCGGCACGACCTCGACGGTGTCCCAGCTGCGCGCGGCGGTGTGATAATCGCCGTTGACGTGGACGGACGCGTTCGCCAGCTGCACCGTGCCCTCGATCACGCGCCCGCTCCGGGTGCGGATGCGCACGTTCTCCGCCTCGGCATTGTTCGGCTCCATGCCGCCTAAGGGGGCCAGCCGCAGCCGTCCGCTGCCCTTGATCTCGGCCACCATCGCGCCCAGCGTGTCGGCGTGCGCCTCCAGCAGCAGTGCGCCGTCCCCGTCCGCGCCGCCAAGATCGGCCAGCAC
>JAJXDX010000215.1 GCA_021640185.1 Oscillospiraceae bacterium
CAAAGACTGACCGCCGGCATCTGGCTGCAACCCCCAAAAACTCGCTGCCCGGCCGGGAGCATCGCTCCCGACCGGGCGGCTTTCTCTTTTCGATGTATCGTTTACTCCGCGCTCTCTGCGGCTGCCTCGGCGTTCTCTTCGGCCGCGTCCTCGCTCTCGTCCTCCACGGGCGGCAGCTCGGAGGTGCAGTGCGGGCAGCGTGTGGCCTCGATCGGCACCTCGCTGCAGCAGAAGGGGCAGGTGCGCGTCGTCGGCGCGGCCTCTTCCTCTTTCTTGCCGAAATGCGCCTTCAGCGAGGAATCCAAGCCGTTCATCAGCTTCACGATCAAAAACAGCACCATGGCGATCAGGAAGAAATTCAGGATCGCCATCAGGAACGCACCGATGCGGATCTCCACACCGAAGACCTTGATCGCGACGTTGGAAAAATCGTCCTGCAGCACCAACCCAAGGATCGGCGAGATGATGTCGTTGACCAGCGAATCGACGATCGCCTTGAACGCCGCGCCGATCATGATACCGACGGCCATGTCCACGACACTGCCGCGGTTGATGAACGCCTTGAACTCATTCATGATCTTTTTCATATCATTGCCCTCTCTGCCGTTTTTCTTTGATTATAGCACGTTTTTCGCCGCCGCGCCACATTTTTTGCAAAAAAAGACCGCACGGCCAGGGGGAGTAAGACCGTGCGGTATCGAGAAAAAAGAAGAGGTCGATATGATCGCTTGGCGCGTCAGTCGACGCGCTCGTCGCCAAAGAAGAACAGCGCCGCCGTGCCGGGGCCGGTATGGCTGCCGATCGTCGGGCCGATCGGGAACACCTGCACGCGCCCGTCGATGTGCGGGAAACGTTCTTCGACCGCCGCGGCTAACTTGCGCGCGTCGTCCTCGCAGTCGGACTGGCAGATGAAGCAGCGCCCGCTGTAGTTTTCGCCGCCGGCGGCGTGCTGCTCCATTTGGTGCAGCAGCTCCTGCAGCGCCTTTTGCTTGCCGCGCACCTTGAAACGCGGGATCAGCCGGCCGAGGTTATCCATGTTCAGCACCGGGCAGATCTTCAGCACCGTGCCGAACCAGCCCGCCGCCTTCGTCACCCGGCCGCCCTTGACATAAAAGGTCAGGTCGGAGGAATAGAACCAGTGGTGCACGTGCAGCCGGTTCTCCAGCGCCCAGGCATAGACCTCGTCGATGCTCATGCCCCGATCGCGCAGATCGGCCAGCGTGACGGTCAGCAGACCGCTGCCGGACGACGCACCCAGCGAGTCGACGATGCAGATCTTGCGCTCCGGGAATTTCTCGCGCAGCATATCCGCCGCCAGCCGGGCGGAATTGTACGATCCGGAGATGCCGCTCGACAGCGTGACGTGCAGCACATCGCGCCCCGCCTCCAAAAACGGCGTAAAAAACTGAATGTACTCGTCGACGTTGACCTGTGCCGTGCGCACCTCGGCCCCCGCGACCATCGCGTCGTAGAATTCCTTCATCGACACGGTCTGCCCCATGTCGTCCTTGTGCTGTACGCCATCCATGGAATAGTTGAAATGGACATAGCGGATGTCCCGCTGCTCCATGATCTCATTGGTCAGGTCAACGGTCGAGCAGCAGCTCAAAACAAACGTGTTCTCCATCATGTCGCTCCTTTTTCGTTATACGGTCGGAAGGTGATCAAGCGGTCTGCAGATAGGCGGCGATGTGCTCACCGATCAGGTCGTGCCCCGCCTGCGTGGGGTGGATCCCGTCGGCGCACAGCAGGTCGTTGAACCGGTGGCTCTGCAAAAAGACCTGTCTGGTGTCGATCAGCGGGCAGTGCAGCGCTTTGGCCAGCCCTTCCACCAGTCGGCTGTAATATTCCTGCCAGCGCGAGAGCATACTGACGTCGCCCAGCCAATGCAGGATGTTCTGCGCGTTGGTGTTGCGGCTGATCCACGAAAAATATTTCTGCGCATCGATCGGGATCATCGATAGGATCGCGACCTGAGCACCCTTTTCCCGCGCCAGCTCCACCGCACGCCGGTATCCGTCCAAAAACTCGCCCTCCGGCGTGTGCGGCAAAAAGCTGCCGTTCGGGTCATTGGCGATCTGCTGCCAGTCATAGTCACAGTCGTTCCCGCCGTACTCCAGCACGACCAGCGTGTCCTCGTCATAGTGCTCCGCTCGCTCCAGCGAGGAGATGCCTTTGCGGATCGTGGCGCCCATGCGGGAATGGTTGCGCACGGCGTACCCCTGCTCCTCCACCGGGGAGAAGCGCCCGTCGTCGCACAGGCGGTAGCGTCCCTGCTCCGGGACGTACATGACCCCCTTCAGGATCGAATCGCCGTACAGCTCCAATCGTTTCATCTTCACCGACCTCCGTTATGTGCAGGTTTGGCGGGCCGGTCCGTTGCCCGCCTTGCAGGGATATTATACCCCATCTGCGCAGGAAAAGTCACCCTACCCCTGCCGCCGGTCGCTCTATCCTCCAAAATGCATCGGTAGAACGGAGAAGATCCGGATCCTCCCCCGGCGCTACCGGGACTCTACTGTCGGGAGAGCCCCTTTTCGCCGCACGGCCGCCCTTATCCATGCCTGCTCATTGCCTGCATCCATGCCTGTGCGGGATGCGGAGGCTCGGCCGGATCCCGCTCATCATCGGCCTTTTTGCCGTTCGACCGCCGGCCGGGAACGCTCGGCCGGACAAACCGGAGCCGCCCGCGCCTACGCTGCGCCCGCCATTGGCTGCCGCCGTCAAAAGGTACTGTTTTTCGCTACTCTACCGCCGGTAGACCTCTGTCTGGCGCGCCGGTAGAGCAAAAAACGGCCTCGCTCTTGCATTTTCATGCGCGGTGTGCTATACTATACCGGTACTTTGACTTGTATCGCCGCCGTGCGGCGGCCGACTACCGATCCCAAGGAGGTGACAGCATGGATGAACTTCGATCGATCTTTGCCGAGAACGTCGCAGCTTTGCGCCGCGCGGCAGGTATGACTCAGCTCCAGATGGCGGAGCGCCTGAATTATTCCGATAAAGCGATCTCCAAGTGGGAGCGCGGCGAATCCATCCCCGATGTCGCGATGCTCAAGGCCGTGGCGGATCTGTTCTCCGTTCCGGTGGATTATCTGCTGGAGCGCGAGCATAAAAAAGAGCCGGAGGTCAAGCAGACCATCGGTCAGCGGATCCGCGACCACGGGTTCATCACCGGGATCAGCGTGCTGCTCGTGTGGCTGATCGCCACGATCGGGTTCGTCATCACGGACATCGTCGTCGAGGGCACGGTCAAGCAGTGGCTCGCTTTCGTTTACGCCGTGCCGTTGTCGACGGTCGTATGGCTCGTTTTCAATTCGATCTGGTTCAATAAACGGCGCAATTTCCTGATCGTGTCGCTGCTGATGTGGTCGGTGCTGACTGCGATCTTCGTCAGCTTCCTGGTGTTCGGCACCAACATTTGGCAGGTGTTCATCCTCGGCGTGCCCGGCCAGTTCATCATCCTGATGTGGTCGCGCATCCGCCGCCCCAAGCCGCATCAGGCGCAAAACGCGCAGGAGCCGCAGGAAAAATAAGTCCGTTCCCCGCCCGCAGACGCTCGCCGCCCGCGGGCGCTTTTTCGATCACTAAGGTATCTGTGCCATAAAAGGCATTGGTATACAAATTAGGACAAGAAAGGGTGGTCTTGATGAAGATGGATCGTGTACGGAGGGCCCACGTTTCCTGACCCTCCAGATCTGTTATTGGAGGAAAATCGAATGGAAAACCGGAACACCACCCGTGAGGCAGTCACGGAACACATCGAAGAGCGCGGCAAGCCGCCGATCCTTTCCCCGGCCGAGGACGTCCCCCTATCCGTGGAGCTCCTCGCCGATCCGGATGACCGGCAGTTCAAAACGCCGGAAAACGGATTTTTGCGGGAGATCGGAGAACCGCCCGCGACCGAGGAAAAGCAGGAGCGCCTTGCCCGGGTGATCCGGGACGGGAAGATCGCGTTCTTCGTGGCCAAACGCGGTCACCGGGCCGTGGGGACGTGCAGCGTGGCCAGATGCTTTTCCGCCTTTGCGTATACCTGCACCGGCGTGTTCGATGATTTTTACATCGGGCCTGCGTACCGCAAAAAAGGCATCGCCCGGATGCTGGCACAGGCCGCGCAAAAATGGAGCGAGGAAAACGACCTCGCCAGCCTGACGGTCACCTGCGCCCCCTGCGACGAAGGGATGTATCAGGCGCTCGGCTTTGCTGTCCATCTGGGCAAAACGTTTGCCCATCTGCGTTAGACCACGGCGGGGCCGCCGCACATTTCGTGCGGCGGCCCCGCTGCGGTTTTTATCGGCTTTTATGGAAAGCCTCTTTTCGGTGCTTGTCGATGGAACAACACGTTTTCCCCTAAAATACCGCCGTGCGATATTCGTAAAAAGCAAGGCGCAGCCTTGCCGGACACTTCTTCATTATTCACCATTACCTATGACTTTCCAATGATCGGCAAGGGAAGAAGTGAAGAGTGAAAAGTGAATAGTGAAAAAGTAA
>JAJXDX010000216.1 GCA_021640185.1 Oscillospiraceae bacterium
GTGATCGGGTGCCGAGATGCTCGGTGCAGCCGAGGAGCCGTCCGTCGACGGCGCCGGGGTCTTGCCGCCGCAGCCGGCCGTGCCGGCCAGCAGGCACGGCACGAGCAGCAGCGCGAGTAGAGCGTGCTGACGTTTCATTCGTTGGTCCTCCCGTTTCCTCACTTGCCCATCGCCGCAAAATAGCGGTCGGCAGACTTTTGCAGCAGCGCGCGCTGCGTTTCGCAGCCAAGCGTCTTGCACACGCTGACATAGTTGTCCCAGAACGTTTCGATATTGCACTCGTTCTTGAGGAACTGGGTGTTCAGCTCCTGCACATAGGTGTTCAGATAATCTTCTACCTCGCTGTAGTTCTTCTTGTCCTGATCCCAGATGTAATAGTTGATCTGCGGGTATTTCGGCGCGACCTTGCCGTAGGTCGAGCGCTTGACCTTCTTTTCCTGCGCGCTGGCCCGCTGATCGTCGTTCTTCATCTTGGCGGCCGGGATCTCGGTGGCCGTGCTCAGCGCCGCGCTGCGCCACGCGGGCAGCGGATAGCCGGGCGTAAGGTCGCTGCTCTTATACTTTTCGCTGTAATAGGCGTCGGTCATGGTGATCTTGCCGCTCTTGTCGACGTCCCAGTTGTAGCCCTGCGGCCCGTACAGCGCGGTCATCGATCCTTCGTTCGAATAGAAATAGTCCGCGAAGCGCACGGCGATCTCGGGGTATTTGCACGCCTTGGTGATCAAAAACCAGCTCGACCAGATGTATTCGGTGTTGGCCACGGCCCACGTCGTTTTGTCCTTGCCGTTCGACAGCGCCGGGACGAAGGTGTAGTCTTTCAGCCGGGAGGCACCGAGCAGCTCCGTCGCGTTGTCGGCGACGAACGCGCCGACGACCGGGGTCTGCGCACGCAGACGGTTGCGGTAGCTTTCTTCGGAGCAGGTCGTCCAGTCGCTGTTGATCATCCCGGCCTGATACAGGTCGCGGTAATAGATCAGGGCGCGCTTGTAGCCGTCGCTGATGTAGTTGAGCTGCACCTTGCCGTTATCGTCGATCTGCGTGCCGACGTTGCCGCCGTACACCGAAAGGCCGAACGGCCCGTACAGACAGCCGGGCAGGCTGCCCGCCATGGAGGTCGCCTTCAGCAGCAGCGGGATTTCGTCCTTTTTGCCGTTGCCGTTGGGATCGTTATCGCGGAAGGCCTGCAGGACGCTCTTGAGCTGGTCGGTCGTTTTCGGCACGGACAGGCCAAGGTTCTTCAGCCAGACGTTGTTGATGAACAGGCTCTCGTAGATGCGGGGATGCTCTTCCTCGTTGATCATCGGCAGCATATAGATGTGGCCGTCCTCGGCCGTGGCGTAGTATTTCGCCAGCTTGCTCTCGGCAAACATGGCCGTGATGTTCGGCGCATAAGTTTTCAGCAAGTCGTCAAGCTGCACCACCAGCCCCTGCTTGATGTATTTCCAGTGCGTTTCGTAGGTGGCGGGCGCCATGCCCATGAACATATCCGGCAGATCGCCGCTGGTGTAGGCAAGGTTCATGCGCTTGCCCACCTGATCGGCCGACACCACGATCCACTCGATCTGGATGTTCATCTTCTCCTTCAAAAACTCGTTGATCTTCATGGCGCTGTAGTTGCTCAGCCCCGTGTAGTCCTTGATCATGACCGACAGTGTGACCTTTTTGTCTGCGATCGGATAGCCGACGGTGTGGCAGTTGTTCTTCACCGTGCCGCCGGTCTTGTTCGCCCGGTCGTTGAGGGAAAACGAGGACGACGGCGTGGTCGACCCGCCGGTGCGGCTGGTGGCAGAGGCAGCCTTCGTCCCGGTGGCGGACGCGCCGCCGGACGTGGTCGACGCATCGCTCACGCCGGAGGAAGGATCGCTGTTCGGGGCGGACGGGTCACTGTTCGGCACGGAGACCTCGCTGCCGTCGGACACGACGGAGCTGCCGGGCGAAGGCTCTTTGCCGCACGCGGTCAGCAGCATGGCGGCCGCGCACAGCAGCGCGGTCAGCAGGGACAGGCATTTTTTCATACGGATCAGTTCCTTTCTATCGTTCTCGGTGCGGATACGGCAAAGATCAACCGGTGATGCCGCTGCGCTCAACGCTGTGCATAAAGCGCGATTGCAGCAGCAGATAAAACACGATCAGCGGCAGGATGACCAAGGCGGTCGCCGCCATCGCCACGGCTTCGTTATACTGCGGCAGGCTCTCGGCCAAGCCGCCGATCGGCGCCTCGCCGATCGAGGCGTACAGCTGCGGCAGCATTTGCGGCAGCAAGAAGCTGTTGGGATCGTTGAGATAGATCGAAGGCTCGAACGTGTCGTTCCAGTGCCACACGACGCCCAGCACGCAGCAGATCAGCGTGGACGAGCGCGCGTTCGGCAGCGCGATATAGAAAAACGTGCGCAGGCTGCCGCAGCCGTCCAGCGCCGCCGCCTCCTCCAGCGCCTTCGGCAGCGAGAGGAACAGCTGCCGGAACACGAAGATGAACAGCGCGCCCCGCAGGCCGAACCCCAGATAGCATGGCACGACGATCGGCAGATAGCTGCCGAGGAACCCGATGCGGCTGAACAGGATGTAGATCGGCACGATCAGCGTTTCCGTCGGGATGACGATGGCCAAGATCAGCAGCGCCGTCCAAAACCCCTTGAACCGGAACGAGAACCGCGCGAACCCGTACCCGACGAACGAGCAGACCAGCAGATGCCCCAGCACGGACAGCACCGTCACCAAAACCGTGTTGATCAGGCGCGTCGGATACGTCAGCGCCGAAAACGCCAGCGAAAAGTTCGCCCATTCGATGCCGTTCGGCAGCCATTTCACCGCGATATCGGTCAGATCGGCCGAGGATTTGCACGCCGTGACGAGCATATACAAAAACGGGTACAAGAACACGAACGACAGGCCGATCAGCAGCGCATAGGTCACGACGGAAATGAGGATGCGGCCCGTCGTGCGCCGCACGCGCGGCAGTGCCGCCGCGATAGATGCTTTCATCTCTGCCCTCCTATTCCTCGGATACGCCGCGGATGGCCGGCGTGAGCGCCAGATACGCCACCGCCACAAAAACCAGCACCACGGCGAAATACAGCCACCCGGTCGCGGACGCATACTCCAGATCGTTGTGGGTGAACATCTGCTCGCTGATGAAGGTGAGCATCGGGTTCTCGGCATCCGCAAAGGAGTCGACGATGGTGTACACCGTCACGATCAGCAGTGTCGGGGTCAGCATCGGCAGCGTGATCTTCCAAAACATATCCCACTCGTTGGCCGAGTCGATGCGCGCCGACTCGTACAGCGCCGGAGAGATGCTCTGGATCCCGCCGAGCACCAGCAGGATCTGCACGCCGGAGCGCCACATCACCGTAGTGATGCTGCCAAGGAAGCCGGAGATCAGCTGCGTCAGCCGGTCGCCGAGGTATACCTGCACCGCCGGCGGCAGCAGGATGCCGCGCACCAGCTCCATCGATTCGCCGTCGACGTTTTGCCCAAGCAGCTGCTGCATCACATAGCCTGCGCCAAGGATGACCGGCAGGAAAAACAGCATCCGAAACAGCCCGCGCGCCCGGATGTCCCGGCTGAGCAGCACGCCCATGATCACCGAAAAGATCAAGATCAGCGGCAGGTCGATCAGCATCCGCTGCACCTGCTCCCACAACAGTTCCAAAAACGACAGGTTCTCCCACAGCGCGCGGGCGTAGTTTTCCAGCCCGACGAAGCGCATTTGGTAATCGACGACGTTCTGCAGTTCCGAAAAACTCAGCGCCAGTGAGAACAGCACCGGAAAGATCAAAAAGCAGAGCGCCCCGGCGATGAATGGCGCGATGAACACGTATCCGATGCGCCGCTGCCGTTTTTCGAACGATCTCATCCTGCTCCCCCCTCCGGTGCGACGGCCAAGTGATCGCGCGCGCCGACGGTCACGCCGTCGACATCGAGCGCCTCGTCCGCATAGTTGACATATACGCGCCATCCGTTTTGGTACGTCACGCAGGCAGCGCTATCCCCGATGCGGCGGTGCGCCGTCATCGGCGACTGCCGCGCCGCGCCCAGCCGCTCGGCAAAGGTGCGGCACACGTCACGGATCCGGTCGCTCCACACGGCATATTCGGACGAGAACAGTTCCGTATAGCTGCTGCCGACCAGCTGCCGCGTGCTTTCCTGCGTCACGATGAAGTACGGCGTGCAGCCGTATTCTGCCCAGCGCAGCACCTGCTCGGTCAGGTCGGCGACGGTGTTGCCCGCCGCCGAGGTGTAGTCCGCGCAGCCGCTGACCACCAGCTGATAGAAGGGCACGCTGCACGTTTCGTAATAATAGCCGGAGCAGCCGTCCGGGATATCGCGCAGCGAGGCGGCATACGGCAGCACATACTGGCTGCCGCCCTGCACCTGCACGCGCCCTTCGCGGGACACGGCATCGGCCAGCGCCTGCTCCACCGCCGCGCGCGTGTCGGCGCGGGTGCTCTCCTGCCCGCGCTCGAAGCTGTACCACAGCAGCTGCCCG
>JAJXDX010000217.1 GCA_021640185.1 Oscillospiraceae bacterium
TCCGCGGCCGCCACGGCTGCGCTCGGCGCGGTCCTTGTTGGGGTTATCGTCCGATGGCCCGATGATCACGTGGCGGTTCGGCTCGCTGCCGACGCTCCACGAAACGACGCCTTCCATGCCCTGCACCGCCGTGTGGATGATGCGGCGCTCGTAAGGGTTCATCGGCTCCAGCGAATGGCGGCGGCCGGTGCGCGCCGTCTGCTCGCCCAGCCGCTTCGCCAGCCCGGTCAGCGACTGCTCGCGCTTTTCGCGATAGTTGCCGATGTCGAGCGTCACGCGGTAGAACGCGTTGTCCACCCGGTTGGCGATCAGCCCCGCCAGATACTGCAGCGCATCCAGCGTATCGCCGCGCCGGCCGATGATGAAGCCCAGATCTTCGCCGTCGAGCGAGATCAGACAGCCGTTCTCGTTCTCCTGCACGGTGACGGTGAATTCCTTCGCGCCCATGGCGTGCAGCACATCCGTCAGGTAGGCCGCGGCGGCCGCGCTGGGCTGCTCGGCCGTCACTTCTCCTTTGACGAGCGCGGTCTGTCCGCCGAACAGGCCGAGCACGCGCTTGCTCGGCTCGCGCAGAACGGTGAACGCGATCTTTTCCGCCGGAACGCCCAATTCCTCGACGATCAGCTCCTTCGTCAGCTCCTTGCTCATGTTACTCATCCGTCCTTTCCTCGGCGTCCGCCGACGTTTCCGGCGCGCCGTCCGTTTCGTCTTTTTGCGCCGGTTTCTTCTTCTCCGGCGGGCGCTTGCCTTCCTTGGCCGCGCGCTTTTCGTTCTCCTCCCGCTGCCATGCCGCCTGCTCCTCCAGCCGCGCGGCCTTCAGGCGCTCGCGGTCCTCGGCTTTTTTACGGCGGCGCTCGGCGTACTCCGCCTCGGCCTCGGCGCGGATCTTGCGCATATCGAACATCTTGTTGAGCACGACGGTCTGCACCATCGCCAGCAGGTTGGAGAAGATCCAGTAGACCGCCACGCCCGCGGGAACGGTGAACGAGATGATCAGCGAGAACAGCGGCATCCCGTACATCATGCCCTTGCCGGTGCAGCCGTTCATCTGCTGCTGATCGTTCGTCCCGGCCATGTTCGAATAGTGCATGGACAGGATACTTGACAGCAGCGCCGACACGCCGGAGAGGATCGCGATGATCCACAGCCAGTTCGGGCGGATGCCCGTTTCGCTGGGCAGACCCAGCAGCGAGATGCCGAAGATGGAGAACTCGCTCTGCGTGTTCTGCAGCAGGTGGATCGTTTCTGTTGCCTCTTTCGCATCTTTGCCGGAGGCGAGCAGAGCGTCGGTGATCTGCTGCTCGTACTGCTCGGTGTTCTTGAGCAGATACATCTCGCGGTAATACGAATTCTCGCTGTACTGCGAAACGATCTTTTTGTATTCGGAGGAATCC
This sequence comes from Oscillospiraceae bacterium, assembly GCA_021640185.1. Taxonomy (GTDB): domain Bacteria; phylum Bacillota; class Clostridia; order Oscillospirales; family Acutalibacteraceae; genus UBA5905. The sequence goes on from JAJXDX010000217.1 coordinate 1,395, forward strand.
GGCTCCATGCCGTCGGTCAGCGCCGTCTGCACGGCGGTGACGCAGGTGGCGAGGTCGTCGGCCGGCATCCGCTGCACGTAGGTCAGCGGCTTATAGATGACGGCGATGATGCTCATCAGCACGAACATCTGGACCAGCGTGGGCAGGCAGCCGCCCGCCAGACTGATGTTTTCTTTTTCGTACAGCTCCTGTGTTTTCTGCTGCAGCTTCTGCCGGTCGTTCGCGTACTTTTTCTGCAGCCGCTCGATCCGCGGTGCCAGCCGCGCGCGGTCGGCTTGTCCCTTCTGCGTTTTGATCGACAGCGGGAACACCACCAGACGCACCAGCAGCGTGAACACGAACATCGTGAGGAAATAGTTCGGGATCAGATCGTAGATCCACCGCATGACATAGCCGAGCGGCGTGGCGAACAGGCCGAATATCTTCATCATGGCGATAACGCCTCCTTATCTTCGCGGTCGAGGGAGCGTCAGCGTCGCTCCCGGCGGCCGGGCCAGCGGATCCGTTCCGGTACGGGATCGTAGCCGCCGCGGAACAACGGGTTGCAGCGCAGGATGCGCCGCACCGCCAAAAAACTGCCTATCCATGCGCCGTGGCGCGTCAGCGCCTCGACGGCGTATGCCGAACAGGTGGGCGAAAAGCGGCAGGTCGGCGGGGTGTGAGGAGAGATCCGCTTTTGATAAAAGCGGATGGGGGCAATAAGCAGATCACGGGGCCTTGGCAGCTTGATCATCACGCAACGCCCCCAATGCACGCAGCTGCCGCTCCATAAGCGGGGAGAGCTGCGTGCTTTTCATCTTCAGCAGCCGGGTGCGCGCGACGAACACGATGTCGTACCCGCCGACCTGCGGCCAGATCGGGCGGAACGCCTCGCGGATGACGCGGCGGCAGCGGCTGCGCTGCACGGCTTTGCCGAGCTTTTTGCCTGTGGTGATGCCGACGCGCGGCACCCCCAGGCGGTTTTTGCGCACATAGGTCACCAGGGCGGGGCAGACCTGTGACTTGCCGCGGTAATACAGCGTGCGGAACGCCGTGTTCTCGCGTATCGTCAGCCACGTTGCCATTTTGCCCCTCCTTGCTCACAGCTATGAAAAAAGGCCACACGACGGTGGCCTCTTTTTAGTAGCTCAGACGCGCTCTGCCTTTTGCTCTGCGGCGAGCCAGAACTTTGCGGCCGTTGGCCGTCGCCATCCTTTTACGGAAGCCGTGCTCCATCTTACGATGACGCTTTTTGGGCTGGTAGGTACGGAACATATCGTGCTCCTCCTTTCACGGTGGGGTGTGCCGTCCCGGACCGACAGATCCCGGACGACCTAGCAATTATTGATTATATACCGATCGCGGGAAAATTGTCAAGCCCTTTTCTTTCCTAAGGCGGATTTTTTCGCCGAACGGCCGCTTTTTCGCCCGCTCAGCACCCGTCCGGCGCCGATATGCCGCACCGCACGGCAAAACGGGCAAAAACGGCGCGAAAAACGGGGCAAAAATGCGTTTTTCTTCGCCCGTGAGCCATAGAGAGACTTTTTTTGACATCCGGTGGAAAAAACGTTGAAAAACCGGTGGAAATGTGCTACAATAAAATATGTGATACTATCGGGGCGTATGCAGTCTGCCATGCCGCTCCGCAAGGAATACGAACGATCGGAGAGTTAGCGAAAATGGGATCGATCAAGGAGATATGGGACGGCGTCCTATCCATCATGCGGCAGGGGGAGATCAGCCAAGCCGCCTATGACATCTGGATCAGCTGCATCGAGCCGCGCGGGATCGAGAACGGCGAGATGGTCGTGTGCGTGAACACCGAGTTCCAGAAGCGCACGGTAGAGACGGAATACGCCGACAAGCTGCGCGAGGCGCTGCGACAGGTGCTGGGCGTGCCGATCGGCCTGCGGGTGGTCAGCCGCGAGGTCGCGGCACAGCCGGAGGAGACGCCCGCCGCGCCGATCCAAGGCAACGGTTATCCGGCCGGCAACGGCGACGAGGAATACACCTTCGACAACTTCATCGTCGGTTCGTCGAACAAGTTCGCCCATGCGGCGTCGCAGGCGGTCGCGAACAAGCCCGCCGGGCTGTACAACCCGCTGTTCATCTACGGCGGCTCCGGGCTGGGCAAGACGCACTTACTGTGCGCGATCTGCAACCAGATCAAGAAGAACGACCCGCAGGCGCACATCCTGTACACCAAGGGCGAAACGATGACCAACGAGCTGATCGAAACGATCCGCAACGGCACGACGAAGGAGTTCCACGAGAAATACCGGCAGGTCGACGTGCTGCTGGTGGACGACATCCAGTTCATCAGCGGCAAGACCTCCACGCAGGAGGAGTTCTTCCACACGTTCGAAGCACTGCATTCGAACGGCAAGCAGATCGTGCTGACGAGCGACCGCTCTCCGCGCGAGATCGCCACGCTGGAGGAGCGCCTGCGCTCCCGGTTCGAGATGGGCCTGTTGGCCGATATCCAGCCGCCGGATCTGGAAACGCGCATCGCCATCATCCGCCGCAAGGCGCAGGCGCTCGACCTGCCGCTGCAGGACGACGTGGCCGAGTACATCGCCAACCAGCTCAAGAGCAATATCCGTCAGCTGGAGGGCGTGGTCAAGCGGATGCGCGCACAGTATATGCTGGTGGGCGAAAGCCCCAACCTGATCAGCGCGCAAAACGCCATCCGCGACATCCGCAACGACGACCAGCCCGTGCCGATCACGGTGGAGCGCATCATCAACGAGGTGGCGCGCACCATGTCCGTCAAGCCGGAGGATCTGCGCTCCGGCAAGCATTCCGCGCCGGTGTCCCGCGCGCGGCACGTGGCGGCTTATGTCGTGCGGTCGATCACCGGCCTGTCGATGAAGTCCATCGGCAGCGAGTTCGGCGGCCGCGACCACTCCACGATCGTGTATGCCTTGCAGAAGGTCGAGGACCAGATGGAGCACGATCCGTCCTTCCGCAACATGGTCAACGACATCATCAAAAACATCGGCGAGAACTGATCTTGCCGCCCATCCCGCCGCTGTGGGATCCTGTGGGATCCGCAAAACGGGCCGTTTCCGGCCTTTTCCACCGCCCGCAGGATATTTATTCCTTATTATATAC
>JAJXDX010000218.1:0-1143 GCA_021640185.1 Oscillospiraceae bacterium
GTCCTGCTCCGGGATCAGCAGGATCGGCTCTTTCCCCGCTTTTGCCAAGGCTGCAAGGCGCTGCAGCTCACAGGTGGTCTTTCCGCTGCCCGCCGGCCCCAAGATCAGCTCCGGCATCGTCGTTTTCCCCTTTCTTTGCGGCGCGTCATCGCGCGTCGCTGCCATCGACAGACAAGGACACCTTGTCTATCGACGGTATCCGTTTTTTATTATACAACACGATCCGACAAATTGCAAACCGTCCGCCCGCGGATACCGCCGCGCACGGCGGATATACTAGCAAAGAAAGGACGGATGCTCCATGGAATGGGTCAAGATCCTGCTGATCGCGCTGCTGTCGTACGTCGCGCTGTTCATCATCACGCGGCTGATCGGCTATCGGCAGATCTCGCAGCTGAGCATTTTCGATTATATCAACGGCATCACGATCGGCTCGATCGCCGCGGAGATGGCGACGGAGCTGGAGCGTCCGCTGCGCCCGCTGCTGGCGATGGCGGTGTACTGCCTGCTGGTGGTGCTGACCTCGCTGGCCACGTCAAAGTCGATCCGCCTGCGGCGGCTGATCACCGGGCGCACATTGATCCTGCTGGAAAACGGCACGCTGTACCGCGATAACCTGAAAAAATGCAAACTGGATCTTAACGAGTTTTTATCCCAGTGCCGCGGCGCAGGCTATTTCGATCTGAACGAACTGCAGCTGGCCGTGATGGAGACCAGCGGCAAGATCAGCTTTTTGCCCAAAACGGCACAGCGCCCGGCCACGCCGCAGGACATCGGCGTGGCCGTGACGCAGGCACAGCCGCAGATCGATCTGGTGATCGACGGCCGGGTGCTGCCCGGCAATCTGCGCTATCTCGGCTTTGACGAAACATGGCTCAAGCGGCAGCTGGCGGCGCAGGATGCCTGTATCGCGGACGCGTTCCTCGTCACGGGCGACCGCAGCGGCCGCGTGACCGTTTTCCCGCGCGAAGATCGGCCGATGACGCGCGACATCTTCATGTAGACCGCGGTCTGTCCCGTCGACCGGCAGTATACCACATCCGCCGTCCCATAAACAGGACATCCCGACCGCCGGGATAAGCAAAAAAGAGCCTGCCGCATCCGGCTTGAGCCGGAGGCGGCAGGGTTCTTTGCCTAGCTGTT
>JAJXDX010000218.1:1153-2631 GCA_021640185.1 Oscillospiraceae bacterium
GCTGCGACAGCGCGGCCAGCGCCGCCTGCACGGTTTCCGGGTCGCCGGTGTAGCGCGGCGTGTGCGCATCGCAGCCGAGGACGACCCGGCAGCCTTCCTCGGCCGCCAGCCGCCAAAACGGCGCGTACGGATAGATCCGCTTTTCGCGAAAACCCAGAAGGTTGAACTCCAGCGGCATATCGCATTCGCGCGCCGCCGCGCAGAGGCGGCGCATTTCCCGGGAAAACACCGCCTCGTCCGCACGGTATCCCACCATGTCCGGATGCGCCATGTAGAGGAACGCGCCGGTTTGCATCGCCTCGACCGTTTGGTCGACATAGGCTTTCAGCCCACGCTCGTCATGCACGGCCATGGACGGCTCGCCATCGTATTCGTTTTGCAAAAAATGCTGCCCCAAGATCAGATAGTCGTAGCCGAACTGCTCGATATGCCGCAGCATATCGGAAAAATGCGCGGGGTAATACTCCGCCTCGTACCCGGTATAGACCGTCAGCCGGCCGGCATACTGCGCCCTGACCTCGTCGACCTCGCGCACATACTGCTCCGTTTCTTCCGTCGGCATACGGAACCCGGACACGTGCCCGTTGCCGAACGGGTACGGCACATGATCCGAAAACCCCAAGATCTGCAGCCCGCCTTGCACCGCAGCCTCCGCATAGTCGGCGGGGCGGCCGTCCGCATGACGGCAGTGATAAGAATGCGTATGATAATTGGCCAGCATAGTCGTTCCCTCCCGTTCAAAAGTCCTACAAGAGCATAGACCATCCGCGCCGGTTTGTCAAGCGATTTTACCATCGATAGGCAAGGGCACACACGCCTGTCGGCGTGTCTTTCCGGCGTTTTTCGTCCTTTTCGGCTTGGCGGGCGCCAGCCCGCCTGCGCCTCAAAAGCCAAAAATCGCGCAAAAACTCATCGCCGACAGGTGCTGCGCAGTTTTGCCGGAGCAGAAATGCGTCCAGACAAGGAAAGGCCCGCAGGTCATACTTGACGTATGGCCAAGGGTCTTGACGACGTATGGGCGTATTTCGGCCCGTCAAAACCGTGTGTTCCCTTGCCTATCGATGGTACAGGTGCGGAAAAAACACAGACAAAAACTTTTCTCCGCTCTTGCACAGCTCAGCTGTTTATGGTAAAATGAATGCGTATTCAAAGAAAAAATAACCGGCGACGTCGCCGGGCATCGGGAGGAGCATCCATGAATCAGATCAAACAAGCGGTCCCGCTGCGCGGGAGGAACGGCCCGGCGATCGTCCGGGTCATCGGCGCGCTGCTGTTCGGCCCGGCAGTCTGCACGGGCATCTATCTGGGCATCCAAAAGTGGCTGGCCTTTTGCGATTATCCCGCCGCCACGATCGAAAAAGTGCAAAAGATCTGGGAGATAGCCGGGATACCGATCACCGCACTGCTGATCGCGATATACCTGTTCCGCACGCTGCGCCGCCGGTATGCCTATGCGTACATGAAGGACTATTATGCCC
>JAJXDX010000218.1:2641-4471 GCA_021640185.1 Oscillospiraceae bacterium
ATTATGCCCAGCTTGCGGCGAACGGCTGCCGCACCTGCCCGCGCTGCGGCAGCAGCGTATCGGAGCGCACGGGCACAAAATACTATCAAGCCCACGTCGGTGACAAGATCACGACCACGCGGTATTCCAGCGGCGCGGTCACGGTCAGCAAGCAGCCGATCTTTGCCACGCGCACGCGCAGTTATACCTATCATATGTGCGACAACAGCGCCTGCGCCATCGATGACGACCGCCCGCTGCGCTACGGCCGGATGCCGTACAGCCGCGGCGATCTGCGTGCGGTGATCCTGTGCGATCCGTCCGGCAGCAAGCACTGCGCAGGCTACCTCGTCTGCGCCGGGAAGCACGCCATGCGCACCCTGCTGACGGTGGTCGCGATCGCGGCGATCGCCGCCGCGATGCTGTACACCAAGTTCGGCACCGGCCGCATCTACGGCCAGTTCGGTGGCCGGGACACCGAGAACATCTCGACGGCGGCGGAGCTTGGCGCGGAAGAAAAAGCCTACATCGCCGAGGCGCGCAAAAGGATCGAGAGCGCCGACGGCCATCGTCTGCTGATCGACGAGCAAAAGACCGGTCTGTTCAAAAACGAAAAAAGTGCCGAGATCTATGCCTTTTCCGACGGTGACGGCAAGCGCTGTCTGCAGATCCGTCTGGACGGGCTGAAAACGACCACCGGGCTGACGGGGCTGTTCTATCTGATGCCGTATCAGGGCAAGACGTCCGTGTTCTGCAACGACGACAAAACGATCTATCCGCCCGACAGCGCGTTCTACAACGAGCATTACGACGCGCTGGCCGCTTGGGACGGCGCGGCCTATATGCTTGCCCTGCTCGACCGGATCCGGACCGGCGAACTGAGCGAGAACGACAGCGGCTCGCCCGTGCTGCGGTCGGAAAAGATCAGCCTGTATCTGCCGGACGAAGGCTCCGTGCGCATCTTGGACGAAACGGGCGACGTCCCGCTGCGCTGCATCTTCAGCGCGTCCGATAAAAACAAGCGCCCGTCGGACTATGCCGAATACCGCCTTTTCGGCGCACAGGATACGGAAACGGATCCGCTGCAAAAGCTGCTGAACACCGCCGGCTACGAGGCGAAGATCCGCTTCTTCAAGGACGACGAGGAGATCGCCAAGATCCGCTGCGTCGACAACGGCGACGGCTCGCACACCTTCCGGTTCGAAGAGGACTACCTGTCGTTCACCAAGGCGAAATACGTGATCTACCCGGCCGAGAGCCGCTTTGAGGTGTATGCTTACGACCCCGACCGATACACCTACGCCGACACGCCGCAGAAGTTCACGGCCGCCGCCAACAAGGAGCAATACGACTGGCTGGCCGCGATGATCCCGGACACGTACGTCAGGGCGAATTTCCGTCTGGACAGCGCCAAAAAAGGCAAGATGCTGTGGGTGACGACCTATACCGACACGGGCGACGGCGGCAAAAAAGCCGTCCTCATGATCGAGGGCGGCAAGGTAGGCAAATTCGAGTGCTATCAGGCCGAAAAGGACTACACCCAGATCACGTGGTGATCTGACCGATCCGCAAAACAGACCGGCGGCCGCACGGGGACTTCCCGTGCGGCCGCCGATCGTTCTCTTTTTATTCCACGGTGACGCTCTTGGCCAGATTGCGCGGCTTGTCGACGTCGCAGCCGCGCGCGACGGCGATCTCGTACGACAGCAGTTGCAGCGGCACGATCATCGGCACGGCGGAGAACAGCTGCGGCGCATCCGGCACCACCAGCACCTCGTCCGCCACGGCGGCGAGCAGCGCCTCGTGCCGCCGGTCGGTCACGGCCAAGACATGTGCGCCGCGCGCCTTGAC
>JAJXDX010000219.1 GCA_021640185.1 Oscillospiraceae bacterium
TCCCTTCACACATCCTTTCCCTCCGCTGCAATTGGCTTTGGAGTTCTTTGACAAGCTGAGCGCCCGGAGCATTTTGCTCCGGGCGCTTTCGCTTGCTCTGCCGATCCGTCGGTGGATCCGTCGATCCGCCGGATCTCATCGATCACCTTGATGTTATGGCCGGGATACCGCTTTTTCAGCAGCGATACGGCATCCGTTTGGCTGTAGGCTCTTACCTGTTCTTCCGTCGTCAGCGTATCGACCGAAAAAAGGATCAGATACGTGCGCAGCGGCTCTCTTTGTCCGTTCATGCCTTTCCCTCCTTTTGCTCGGTGTCGTTTGCTCGGCGTTTTTTCCGCAGCAGGATAGCAGCTCCCGCCGCGATGGCCGCCGCAGCGGTCAGGACGACCGCGACGGTCGCGGCCGTCGCGCCCCGTCCGCTCCCGGCCGGCGCGGACGGCTGTCCCGCGCTCCCGCCGGTCGAAACGTCGGCCGCATCGGACGCATCGGTCGGCCCGGCGATGTCGGAGATATCGGACGTATCGGACGCCCCGGATCCGCCGGACGTCCCGTTCGCGTTCGCAGCCCCGGAAATGCCGCTGCTCCCGCTCGTGCCGACTGCGCCAGGCTTGTCGGCTTTTCCGCCTGTGCCGGTCGCACCGGACGTGGCCGGCGCGGACGATGTGCCGGGGGCGGCCGCCGCCCCGCGCAGCGCATAGGTGCTGAAGTGCGTCAGCTTGGCCGTTACCGTGCCGCGCTTGGCGTCCACGCTCACCGGGATCTCCTCGCTCTTGCCGTTCGGCGCGATATAGTATAGCCGCAGCCCCTTGGCGGACATCCCATCCGGGATGGCGAACGTGACCGAAACGGTGCCGCGCGGCTCGATCTCTTTGCCGTTCAGCCGGGCCGAAAAGGTGAACACGGCCGTCTTTTTCCCGCCCGCCGCATCGGTCAGCACGGCCATCGCGCGGTCATGCTCCGCACCGGACGTGACCGGCGCGATCGTGATCGACGTATCGTCGGGGAAGGCTTGCCCGGCATCGATCGTCACGCCCGACACGGGCGTGACCGACACGCGGCGCGCCCGCGGCTGCGGTTCGATCAGCCCCGCGGGCAGGGCGTCGGTCTTTTTCAGGTCAAGGATCTTGACCGGCCCGCCGGAATATGTCACCGTGATCTCGTAGTAGTCTTTACAGTCTTTGGTATACCAAACTTCAGGCCATTTTTTGAGTGAGCCATCTTCGCCGGCTATCCAAAGGTTTTTTTCTACCCAGTCGCGGTGATCGGTCAATAGCGCACGTAACTCATCGGTCGTATAGCGGACATAGTTTTCGTCTTTCTTTCCGACGAATTGCCCAGATCGACGGTAGGGAAGCCCGATAGATACCATGTCGATCTCTTTCAGATCGTCTTCTGACGGTATAGCGTCGTATATGCCGTCGACCCATTGTAGATAGACGGAATATGTCCCGTTTCTGTTTTTGGTATAGCCACGGAGATTTAGGCCTGGTCCGCCACCCGTCGCAAAAAAGAAGTCGATCAGATAGGCATCCAGTTCCTTGACATATTGTGGATGCAACAACTTCCACAGTGTACCGTAGGCTTCCATTTCTCCCGCCGGATCGTCGCAGGGATGTTCTTTTTCATATTCCTCGCTCTCGGCGGCCAGAAGCGTACGGAAATCGCCGTCCAGCGCCATGCACTGCGGCACATAGGCATCAAAGAGCTTGGCCGGGATCTTGACGAAGTTGCGTCGTCCGCCCGGTGTGAAGGTTTTGCCGTCCCAGTCGCCCCAAACCAGATCGTCGCCGTTCGTTTTGCTGGTAGAGTAGCGATAATATGCCCAATGCGCCGCAAAAAAGACCTTATTCGTTATCATCCAGTCGGTGCCGCCGTTTAACCAGTGCACCTCATCTGCAACATAACCAAGGCTGGCAAACACCGCGCACAGATCCTCGCTCTCCTCGGCGCGCACGCTTGGCCCGGCATACGCGGCGCAGGTCAGCAGACAAACGGCAGACAGAACCATTGCGATCAGTCTTTTCATCATTTTTCCTCTCCTTTCGCATGAATTATAACACTATGGTTGCAATAAGTCAAGCATTTGGTTTCATGGTTGATTGTTAAACTCCGTCTTTTTATTATTATAGTAATAACAATAGAAAATAAAACCATGTCCGTCCATTCGGGACGGCACACCGGACAGGAAAAGAGGGCGGCAGGATGAACAGCGAACGCAGCAGCGATCTTTTGATCGCGATGGGGCAGCGGATCGCCCGGCGGCGCAAGGAATTGCGGCTGACGCAGGAAACGGTGGCCGAGCGCATGGGCGTCAGTTTGCAAACGGTGTCCTGTTTCGAGCTGGGCAAAAAAGCGATCCGCCCCGAAAACTTGGTCAACCTCTGCCGCGTGCTGGACGTATCGCCGGACTATCTGCTCACCGGTGCGGCGCAGCCCCAAACGCTCAGCCGCATCGAAGGGCTGCTCTCCCGCCTCACGGACGAGGACCGCGCGATGGTCGAGCAGCTGATCTGCCGCCTGTCGCACGACGGATCGGCCGGCCGGGGTTGACTTTTTCGCTTTAACGTGATAGTATCATCAGCATAAGGCGAACGCGCATCCGGCCGCGCGGGGCAGACCGCCCCGGCCGCCCGGCGTTTGTTCTCCGCCGCTCTTCTCTTGCGGCACGCAGCGATGACGAAACGGAAAGGATCAGCGATAGATGATGGATACCAAAACACAACGCCCGCCGTTTTCCCCGGCGGATATCCTGCTGCCGGCAGGCTCGCCGGAAAAATGGGCCGTGATCGCGTGCGATCAGTACACGTCAGAGCCGGAATATTGGCGCGCGGCGGAGCAGATCGTGGGCGATGCGCCGTCTGCCCTGCGCGTGATCTTCCCGGAGGTCTATCTGTCCGACCCGGCGCACGATGCCGAGCGGATCCGCCAGATCAACGCGACCATGCACGCCTATCTCGGCGGCGGCGTGCTGCGCACCTTGCCGAACACGATGATCTACACCTGCCGCACCGTCACGGGCGGCGCGGTGCGCCACGGGCTGATCGGGCAGATCGACCTGACGGATTACGCCTACCAAAAGGGCAGCCGCACCCTGATCCGCGCCACGGAGCAGACCGTGGCGGAGCGGATCCCGCCGCGCGTGCAGATCCGCCGTGGCGCACCGATGGAGCTGCCGCACGTCATGCTGCTGATCGACGATCCGGTGGATACGGTGTTCGGGCCGCTGGCGGCGGAAACGGCGGCATCCACCCCGCTGTATGACTTCGATCTCATGCAGCACGGCGGCCACCTGACCGGCCGTGCTTTGCCCGCCGCCGCCGTGGCGCGCGTGCAGGCGGCGCTGTCGGCGCTCATCGCCGGGCAGGCAGATCCGCTGCTCTTCGCCGTCGGCGACGGCAACCATTCGCTCGCCGCCGCCAAGGAGTGTTATCTGGCCGACCCGACCGAGGAAAAGCGTTATGCGCTGGTCGAGGTCGTGAACATCCACGATTCCTCTCTGGTGTTCGAGCCGATCTATCGCGTCGTGTTCGGCGTGCAGCCGGATGAGCTGATCGCCGACTTCATCGCCGCGTGCGGCGAGTGCGCACCGGACGCACCGCAGGCTCAGCGGTTCACCGCCGTGTCCGGCGGGCAGGAGCGCAGTTTTGCCGTTCGCCCGGCAAGCAAACTCGCCGTCGGCACATTGCAGGCGTTCCTCGATCGCTGGCTCGCGGCACATCCGTCGGCCTCGATCGATTATATCCATGGGGAAGAGAGCGTGCGCCGTTTGGCGGCGCGCGGCGATGCCGTCGGTTTCCTGTTCTCCGGGATGCGCAAGGACGAGCTGTTCGCCGCCGTCCGGCAGGACGGCTCGCTCCCGCGCAAGACGTTCTCCATGGGTCACGCGGACGATAAGCGTTTTTATCTCGAAGCCCGCCGCCTGATCTCGGAATGATCTCTTGCCTGTCGAAACAAGTCGAAAAACCGCGGGCCGGGAGCATCACGCTCCCGGCCGCGCGGTTTTTTACGCTCCGTCTCCCGATTGCCGCACACCGTCCTCCGCACCATCCTTTGCACCGCTCGCATCCCTTCCGCCCGCCATGCCGTTTTCCATCCTGCCGCCCCGATATTCACGTCCCTCCGTCCCACGCCCGCCCCAACCATTTCCATCCTCTTGCCACCAACATTCTCCATCCCACTGACCGACGCGCTCACCAACCATTTCCATCCTCTTGCCACCAACATTCTCCATCCCACCGTTCGACGCGCTCACCAACCATTTCCATCCTCTTGCCACCAACATTCTCCATCCCGCCGTCCCGCACCCGCCCCAACGTTTTCCATCTTCAATGCCCCAACATTCTCCGTCCTGCCGCCCCGCACGTCCACCGATCTTTTCCATCCTCCCGGCGCCAACATTCCCCATCCCGCCGTCCGGCCCGCCCACCAACAACTTCCATCCTCCCGCCTCAACGTTCTCCTTCCCCTTTTC
>JAJXDX010000220.1 GCA_021640185.1 Oscillospiraceae bacterium
GTCAGCTACCATAAAACCACAAAATGAAAAAAGGAGATCCTGATATGGCAGCATTGATCGCATTTTACTCCCGCGCGGGAGAGAACTACTTCGGCGGCGCGTACCGCCGCATTTCCGTCGGCAACACCGAAAAGGTTGCTGAGATGCTCGCGGATCTGACCGGCGGCGAGCTGTACAAAATTGAGCAGGCCGAGCCCTATTCAGACGACTACAAGACCTGTGTGGCGCAGGCGCGTGAGGACTGGCAGAAAAGCGCCCGTCCCGCGGTGTTGGATCTGCCCGATGACCTCGACGCCTATGATGAAATTTACCTCGGCTACCCCAACTATTGCAGTACGATGCCGATGGCGGTCTACACGTTCCTCGAAGGCTGCGACTTCACCGGCAAAACGGTCGTCCCCTTCTGCACCCACGAGGGCAGCGGCCTGTCCGGCACAGTCGGCAGCATCCGCGCCGCTGCAAGCGGCGCGACGGTCCTTGACGGCCTGGCCATCACCAAAACGACGGCGCAGAACGATCCGGCGGAAACGGCAAATGAAGTGGATCGTTTCCTAAAAGATCTGCCGCAGCCCTGACCGATCGTTCAAGGAGGCGAACACATGGAAAAGCTTGACCTATACATCCCCAAACGGGAAGACCTGTGGTTCTATCAGCAGATGATGTCCGACCCGGAAACGATGTCCTATAACGCCGGCTGGGCTGTCGACTATGCGGGCTACCACCGGGACACCGGCTGCATCGACTGCCCGGACGAGGTGCTTGACGGGTGGTACCATCAATGGATAGGAAACGAGCCGGAGCGCTTTTATGCGTATATCCGGCGCAGCGCCGACGGCACATGGATCGGCGATGTGAACTTCCACTATACGCCCCAAAACGACTGGTGGGATATGGGCATCGTGATCTATGCCCCCTTCCGCGGCAAGGGCTATGCCGTTCCTGCGCTGAAGCTGATGCTCGATCACGCTTTCCGCATTTGCGGCATATCCAAGATCCATAACGACTTCGCGGTCGCGCGCAACGAGATCGCCGCATGGCAGACCCACCGCAAAGCGGGGTTCAACGATCTGGGCGCGGAAAACGGCTTTCTCCACATGATGATCACCAAAGAGGACTATCTGGGCGCAGCACAAAAAGAGCCTGCCGAAAAATAACATCATAGCACATGGGGCCGTCACACGAGAATCACGTGTGACGGCCCCATGATCGTTTTTTATCGGCTTTTATCGGAAATGCCCTTGGCGGCGCTCATCTAACGACGGCTGCCGGAGCGCCGCCACACCATCATATAGTCCTTCTCGCCGGTGTCCTCGTCCAAGCCCTCGCTGTGTATCGCGAACCCCTCGCGCAGATAAAACCGGATCGCCCGCTCGTTCTTTTGGTAAACGTTCAGGCACAAATCAGGCTTTTTCGCTTTCAAAACATCCAGTAAAGACTTCCCGATGCCCCGCGACCGCGCGTTTTCGGCAACGAAGATCCCTTCGATATGCTCGCCGTTCACCCCGACGAACCCCAAGATCGTCCCGCCGACCTCATCCACATAGACCTCCGCCTGCGGCAACAGTTCCTTCACCGTACCCAGTGCGTTTTCCCAGTATCCCGGCGCGATAAAGGCATGGGCCTGCAGGTTCGCGGCCAGCCACAATGCACCCACGGCATCGATGTCCGTTTGCCTCAGTTCTCTGATCATCTGTTATCCTCCCAAAGCCCGTTCCGCCGTCATACCGTCCCGCTGAACGCCACCGTTTCGGTCGGCACGGCGATCCGGCCGTCCGCCGCACAACGGTCAAAGATCTCGCCGATGTCCTTCAGATAGTCCGCGTAGCGGGCATCGCTCTCTTTCACGGAATACGACGAGGACAGCACACGGTCGATGAACCCCTGCCGGTCATAGATCTGCGTGTTATCGGCGCGGTAGATGTCGCACCCGGACGTAAAGAAAGCCACGCATTTTTCCCTGCTGATGCCGTTGGAAAAGCCGGGGAAAGCGGGATCGTATCTCCGGTACAGGGCGACGGTCATTTCCGTGCAGACGGCGCTGTCCACCCGGTGGTTATAGATGATGACCACCCGCCCGCCGGGCTTCAGCACCCGTCGGCATTCCGCCCTAAACGCCTCGGCATCGAACCAGTGGAACGCCTGCGCGGCGGTGACGCAGTCGACCGATCCGTCGGGCAGCCCCGTATCCCCGGCATCGCCGTCGACCGAAAAAAAGCCCGCGCGCCCGGACAGCTTTTCCTCCGCTTTTCGCCGCATATCGGCGTTCGGCTCCACCGCGAACACCCGATAGCCGCGCTCGAGCAGCTGCTCGGTCAGGATCCCCGTGCCGGCGCCGACGTCCGCAAAGACGCTCCCGGCCGGGATGTGCAGCGCATTTTCCAGATGGTCGAACAGCCCCGCGGCATAGCGCGGCCGCGCCTTGGCATAGATCTCGCTTTTGCCGTCGAACCGGGTCGTGTTGTCCATATCCGTCCGCTCCTTGTCAAGTTCTGTTCGGGAAAGCGGCATTTGGCAAAAAAGCCGATACACGGCCAGCCCGTCGCGGATCCCGCAGGCAGAAAACCCTTTTTTGCGCGCGATCCGTTTCGTAGCCTCCTGCGCCGGATCGCATTCGATCACAACGTCCTTTTGCGCCTGCCGTGCCCGGCCGATCAACAGATCCGTCAATGCCGACGCATATCCGCGCCCCCAATATTCCGGAAACAACACCCAGCCGATCTCCACGCTGTTCTCATCGTAGGCGTGATCGATCACATAGCCGAGGAAGGTGCCGTTCTCCTCGACGGCATACACAAGTGGGGGATCCGCCAAGCCCGCAGAACACAAAAACGCCTCGGCCCGCGCCCGGTCATAAGGCGGCTCCAGATACCGCATGACCTTGGGATCGGACAGCAGCCGAAACAGATCATCCGCATCGCCGGGCCGCATATCCCGTATCCGCATATCCACCGTTTACCTCCGTCAATGCCCACAAGTCGGGCGCTGCACTTTTTTGTTCGGGTTTTGGTACTGCCCGTGCTTCTTCGTCCGCATCTCGATGGCTCACACCGTCCGTCATGCTCGCTGCGTTCTCTCCTGCGGCGCAAAGTCGTGCACCTGCGCATAGGCGAAATGTTCACAAAACCGCCGGGCGGCCTCCCGGCTCATCGGCTCGTCCGGGCGCATCATGTCGAAGGCGTGCATATCCGTGGGATAAACATCCATCTCCGCCCGGATGCCGCAGGCGCGCAGATTTTCGATATAGCGGACGGTTTCGGCATAAAACGGCTCGCCGCTTCCCACGAACGTGTAGGCGGGCGGCAGACCGGCAAAGTCCGTCAGGCGCGCCGGCGCGGCGTAGGGCGGCAGGTGCTCCCGCTCCTGCCCCCGCAGGTAGCAGCGCCAAGCCAAGTGGTTTTTGCGCGTATCCCACACCCGGCCGTGATCATCCCGGGAGCTTTCCGTGTCCCGGTCGTCCAGCATCGGGTACAGCGGCATCTGGAACGCGACGTTCACCGCCCCGGGGTCCCGCGCCTTGATGCACACCGCCGCGCACAGCCCGCCGCCGGCGCTCTCGCCGCCCACCATCAGCTGATCGTCCCGCACCCCCAGCTCTCCGGCATGGGCTTTTAGGTACAGCAGCGCCGCATAGCTGTCCTCCGGCGCCGCAGGATAGGGCGAAAACGGCGCCAACCGGTATCCCGGCGACACCACCACCGCACCGAACCGCTTCACCAGATCCACCGCGCGGGACATATGCACCATTTCCTTCATGCCCAAGATATACCCGCCGCCGTGAAGCCAAAGAACGCCCGTGGCCCGCACCGGCGCTTTCTTCGGCGAAAGCACCAGCGCCGAGATCTTCCGCCTGCCGGAGGGGATGGCGATCTTTTTGACGCAGATGTCCTTGTCCGGTCGCATAGAACGCATGGGATGCTCCTTACCCCGCCGTGATCGCCACCTTGATGACGCCGTCCAGCCGGTTTTCAAAAATGCGGTAGGCTTCTTCGATCTTGCTCAGCGGGAAACGGTGGGTGATCAGCGGCGTGGTATCGATCTTGCCCTGCTCGATCAGGCGAAGGATCTCCGCGCAGTCGCAGCCGTCCACGCCGCCGGTCTTGAAGGTCAGGTTCTTGCCGTACATCTCCGGCAAGGGCAGCGTCTGCACCTCATCGTAGAGGGCGACCACCGTCACGACGGCGTTGGGACGAGCACAGCGCCACGCCAGTCGGAAGGTATCCTTGCCGCCTGCCACCTCCAGCACCACGTCTGCGCCGCCATGATCGCTATGCTCCCGCACAAAGGCTTCACAGTTCTCTGGCTGGCAAAGCAGCACCTCCGGATAATGCTTCCGGACAAATTCAATGCGGGCTGGGTCCTTTTCGCAGACGATGATACGCTTCGGCGCTTTCAGCATGACGCACAGCAGCGTGCAGATGCCCGTCGGGCCTGCGCCGATGATCAGGACGGTGTCCTCCGG
>JAJXDX010000221.1:0-1838 GCA_021640185.1 Oscillospiraceae bacterium
CGCCCAGCAGCACCTGCACGTCCTCCAGCATCTCGTTGCGGCAGCGGTAGGAACGGTCCTCCTGCGGCAGGTGCATGGTGTAGCCGCCTGCCATGCCGCGCGGGATGATCGAGATCTGGTGCACCGGATCCTGCGTCGGGCAGTAGTAGGTGACGACGGCATGCCCCGCTTCGTGATAAGCGGTCAGCTTCTTTTCTTCCTCGGTCATCACGTGGCTGCGCTTTTCCGTGCCAACGACGACCTTGACGGTCGCCTCCTCGATCTCCGGCATGGTGATCGCGTGCAGATGCCGTCTGGCGGCCAGCAGCGCCGCCTCGTTGAGCAGGTTCTCGAGATCCGCGCCCGTGAACCCGGCCGTGGACTTCGCGATCACCGACAGATCGACGTCCGGTGCCAGCGGCTTGCCCTTGGCATGGACGCGCAGGATCTCCTCGCGGCCCTGCAGATCGGGCAGGCCGACGACGACCTGACGGTCGAACCGGCCGGGACGCATCAGCGCATGGTCAAGGATATCCGGGCGGTTCGTCGCGGCGATCATGATGATCCCCTCGTTCGCGCTGAAGCCGTCCATCTCGACGAGCAGCTGGTTGAGCGTCTGCTCGCGCTCGTCATGCCCGCCGCCCAGACCGGCGCCGCGCTGACGGCCGACGGCATCGATCTCGTCGATGAAGATGATGCATGGGGCGTTCTTCTTCGCCTGCTCGAACAGGTCGCGCACGCGGGACGCACCCACGCCGACATACATCTCGACGAAGTCGGAGCCGGACATCGAGAAGAACGGCACGCCCGCCTCACCGGCCACGGCGCGCGCGAGCAGCGTTTTGCCCGTGCCGGGAGGGCCGACGAGCAGCACGCCCTTCGGCACGCGCGCGCCCAGCGCCGTGAACTGCTTCGGTGCCTTGAGGAACTCGACGATCTCCTCCAGCTCCTCTTTTTCTTCCTTCGCGCCCGCCACGTCATCGAACGTGGTCTTGCGTTTATCATCCCCGGCCTGACGTACCTTTGCTTTGCCGAAGCCCATGATCTTGCCGGAGCCGTCGATGCCGCCGAGCGAGCGGCGCATCATCACGCCCATCAGGATGACCGTACCGATCAGCAGCAGCATCGGCAGCCAGTTGACGATCCACGACACGTCGGCGACGGGCTTCCACTCATAGGAAACGTCGTTCGACGGGTCGTCGTCGCTCTGCGCCGCCACCACGATCGGGTCGACCACCTGCAGGAAATACCCGACGCTGGGCAGCTTATAGGTCAGCACGTCCTTCTCGTCGATCTTGCCGTCTTTGTTGACGTCGGTACGGTACGCCTCGCGCATGGTCAGCTCCAGCTTGCCCGTGCCCAGATCGAGCGTATAGCTTTGGACCTTATTGTCCAAAAAATATTGGATATAATCGGAATAGACCTGCTTGTCCTTATCGTTCGATCCGCGTCCGCCGCCGATCAGCATCCACATCAGGAAAAACAGCAGGATCGGGATCCCGATCACCAGCAGCGCATTGCGCAGGGCCTTGCCGGACTCGTTTTTGTTTGGCTCCAAATCAGTCACTCCTTCGCCGATCCATCGTTCGCGACGCGAGGATCGTACGGATCATAGCATCGTTCACCGTCCCGCTGCCATACCAGAAAATGTTTGGTATGTGCGCCGACGCGGACGCGTTCATCGCAGGTCACGCCCGGCAGCAGAACGATCCCCCGCTCGTCACACACGACCGGGAAGCTGCCGCGCATCAACGGCGGGATACCGGCTTCGCCGAGCAGCGCACGCACCTCTTTGCCGATGCCGCGCCCCGCGGGACGCATCCGGTCGCCGGGGCGGCGAACGCGCACGGTGATGCTGC
>JAJXDX010000221.1:1848-3680 GCA_021640185.1 Oscillospiraceae bacterium
CTATCACAGTCCACGGCGTATTTGAAGAACATTTTATGAACATTTACGTCCTGTCCGTGAACTTCCGTGTCGAACACGGCCAGCCGCACGTCCTGCCCGCCGAAGGAGAACCGCACCGGCAGCTCCTGCCTTCGCACGGTCACGGGCCGCGGCGGATCTTCCGTCCGCCCGACCGTGAACACGCCGCCGTCCGCTGCGGCAAAAAAGCCGCCGGGCAGCTCCACCCGCCCGCCGGACGACAGGCAGGCATACAGCCGCTCGATATGCCGCCGCTCGGCCGAGCGGCAGCCGATGTCCGCCAGCGCCTGCCGGATCGCGCGCCCGCGCACGGGCACAGGCGCGGCGGAAAGCACCGCCGCCGTGTATCCGCCCGCCGGACGAGCCGCGCGCCGCAGCGCGTCCGCGGCCAGTGACGAAAGATACGCCTCGTCCTCTTCGGCCGATGCGGACAGCCGGAGCAGTGCTGCGTCCGTCCCGCATGATAGCTCGCGCATCAGCGGCAGCAGGCGATGCCGCACCGCATTGCGCAGATAGCGCGTGTCGCCGTTCGTGCTGTCGGTCACGTAAGGGATGCCGTTCTCGCGGCAATAGGCCTCGATCTCGGCGCGTGTGCAGCACAGCAGCGGGCGGCGCAGCACGCCGCGCGCCGCCGGGATCCCGGCAAGCCCGCCGACCCCGCAGCCGCGCAGCAGATGCAGCAGCACCGTTTCCGCCTGATCGGAGGCAGTGTGCGCCGTCAAGATCAGCTGTGCGCCGCTCTCGGCGCGCGCCGCCTCCAGCGCGGCGTAGCGCAGGCGGCGCGCCGCCTCCTCCAGCCCTTCGTGTGCCGCGGCGGCCGCCGCGGGCACGTCGGCCTGCACGACGCGCAGCGGCACGCCCAGCCGCGCGCACTGCTCGCGCACGAACTGCGCGTCCCTCTGCGCCTCCTCGCCGCGGATCATGTGATCGACGTGGACGGCCAGCACCGAAAAACGCGGCAACGGCGGCACGCCCTCGGGGAGCGCCCCGCCGCGGGTCAGGATATGCAGCAGCGCCATGGAATCCGCGCCGCCGGACAGCCCCAGCACGACACGCAGCGGCTCGTCCTGCGCCGCGTCGGGCAAAAACAGCGCCTTCTCCTGCGCAAACAGCGCCACGCGGCGCAGCAGCGCGTCCGTCATACCGGCACGCGCTGCGGATCGAGCGCCGTGAACTGCGTGAACTCGCCCGCCCACGCCAGCGGCACGGTGCGCAGCTCGCCGTGGCGGTTCTTCGCCACGATGACCTCGGACGTGTCGGGGGCGGGCGGCGCGGAGGGATCCGCCGCCTCGTTTTTATAATAATCGCTGCGGTAAAGGAACAGCACCTGATCGGCATCCTGCTCGATAGAACCGGATTCGCGCAGATCCGCCAGCGCCGGGCGGTGGTTGCTGCCCTGCTTCTCCGTTCCGCGGGACAGCTGCGCGCAAACCATGATCGGCACGTTGAGCTCCTTGGCCATGATCTTCAGGCTGCGGGTGATCTCGGACACCTCCAGCACACGGTTGTCGATCCGGCGCGCCGAATGCATCAGCTGCAAGTAGTCCACCACGACGAACCCCAGATCGTTGCCCAGACGCAACAGCCGCGCCTTCATCTCCGGCACGGTGATCGTGGCGGTATCGTCAAGGAAGATCGGCGCCTGACACAGTTCGCTCGCCGCAGTGGAGATCCGCCCCCACTCGTCCGGCGAAAGGTTGCCGGTGCGCAGCTTTTTGCTGGACACCCGCGCCTCGGACGAGAGCAGACGGTTGACCATCTGCTCGCGCGACATCTCCAGATTGAAGAACGCCACGGTGCGCTTCTGCAGCATG
>JAJXDX010000221.1:3690-4455 GCA_021640185.1 Oscillospiraceae bacterium
TTGCGCGCGATGTTCAGCGCAAAACTCGTTTTGCCCATGCCGGGGCGCGCGCCGACGATGATCAGATCGGAGCGGTTGAGGCCGCTCGTCACCTCGTCGAGCGTCGAGATGCCCGTCGGGATGCCGACGTACTGGCTCCTGTCCTCGGACGAGAGCTTTTTGAACATCTCGAAGTTGCTCGCCAGCACCTCTTTGATCGAGAGCAGGCCGCCGTTCTGCCGCCCCTGCCGGATATCGTAGATCCGCTGTTCGGCGGAATCGAGCAGCATGGAGGCATCGTTGGACGGATCCATCGCCTCCTCGGTGATCTCGCGCGCCGCCTTGATCAGCCGCCGCGCATCGCTTTTTTCGCGCACGATGCGCGCGTAGTTCGGCAGGTTCGACAGGAAAGGCACGGTGTTCGCCAATTTCAGCAGGTACGCCTTGCCGTCCTCGCCGGAGAAAAAGCCGTTGTCTTTCAGGCTCTCCAGCACCGTGACGAAGTCGATCTTCTGGTTGTTGATCAGCTTTTCCAGCATCACCCGGTAGATCGCCTGATGCTCCGGCAGATAGAACTCCTCCGGGCTCAAGCGGTCGGCGACCTGCGCGATGCACTCCGGCTCGACCAAGATCGCACCAAGCACGGACTGCTCCGCCTCAAGGCTGTAGGGCAGCCCCAGTCCCTCGGCGTTCTGCCAATTATTCTTTTCCGCCATCAGGATATGTCCGTCCTTTCGTTCGGTATGTCGCCGTCCGGCAGCGTCACTCCACGACCATGACGGTGAA
>JAJXDX010000222.1 GCA_021640185.1 Oscillospiraceae bacterium
ATCATCGCCGGGATGACCTTCAGCTGCGTGAAATACAGGTTCGCATACGACTTGTCTGTCCACTGCCACGAAAACGAGAACAGCAGCACCGTCACGATGACCGACCGGCTGTTCGGCAGGATGACCGACCAAAACGTGCGGAACGTGCCTGCACCGTCGATATAGGCGGCATCCTCCAAATTCTGCGGCAGGCCGCGGAAAAACGTCATGAACAGATAGATGTACAGCCCCTGCTTGAAGCCCATCCCGCCCAGCGCCAGCAAAAACATCGGAAACAGCGTGTCGATCATGGACAGATCCAGCCCCAGCGGATACCGGAAGTTCAGGTACTGGGCGATGGAATAGGTCTGCGACGGCACCAGCATGATCAGGATGACCATCACGAACAGCAGCCGCCGTCCGCGGAAGCGGAACCGCGCCAGCCCATAGCCGACGACGGCCGACGTGAACAGCTGCACCCCGGCGACGAGGACGCTCAGCACGATGCTGTTGAACAGCGTCTTCGACAGCTCGACCCCCTCCAGCGCGACCTGCCAGTAGTAGGTCGACCAGTGCTTCGGGATCAGGTTGACGGCGGGGTCGAGCAGATCGTCCGGCAGCATGAAGGCCATCACGATTTTGGTGAAGAACGGCTCCAGGATCAGGAAGGATAACCCGAACAGGAGCAGAAAGCGCAGGATCGACCACAGGGACGTCCCGACGGAGCGGATACGGCGATGGCCGGCCGGGACGATGCCCGGCACATCGCGGTCTGCCGTTTGCATAATGATCCTCCTTTCGGGCATCAGTTGTCGTTGAAGAACACCAGCCGCGACACGATACCGCTCAGCACCAGCAGCACCAGACCGACAGCCAGGAAGTACAGAAAGTTCATCGCCGTAGCGTAGCCGTATTGGTTCAAACGGAACGCGACCTGTTCGGTGTAGGGCGACAGCGTGTTCGACACGGACGAGTAAGCATCCACCACTGTGTACACGCCGCACACCACCAGCTGCGGGCTGACCATCGGGAAGGTGATCTTCCAAAACAGGCTCCAGCCGTCGCAGCCCTCCACCTTCGCCGCTTCGTACAGCGAACCGGGGATCTCCTGCAGCGCGGCCAGCAGGATGAAGATCTGGATGCCGGACGCCTGCACGATGCCGTAGATCCCGTTGGCCGCCGACGCGACGATCGAGATCAGCTTATCGCTGAAGTTCAGGCTCAGCAGCAGGTCGCGCAGGCCGGTCAGCTGGGACATATCCACGGCCGACCCGGTGTCCACCGTGCTGTCCGCCACCATGCCCAGCAGATTCGTATTGCTTTCGATCGATGCGACCACGCCGGTCGCGAGCAGCACGGGGATGAAGAACACCAGCCGGGCGAACAGCCGCCCTTTGAACTTTTGGTTGAGCACCACCGCCATGAACAGGCTGAACACCACCACGACCGGCAGGTCGATGAACATGCTTTGCAGCGAGTTTTTCAGGTGAATCAGGAACTGCGGGTTCTCGGTCAGTGCGCGCTGATAGTTGTGCAGCCCCACCCAGATCAGCGAATAGCCGTTGCCGGTCGGGTCGACCTCCAGGTCGTTCAAGGTGAAGATCACGGTCTGCACCATGCTGGGGATGAACATCGCCGCAAGCCCAAAGATCAGCGGCAGGCAAAACAGGTATCCCACCCGCATACGCCGCCGCTCGACGGACAGCCGTCTGCGGGGGCGGGATGACGGAGCATTCATCGGATCGATCTCCTTTCTTTTGCCTGTCACTTCAACAAAGCATAGCCGTACGCGGCGATCTCGGTGCCTTCCACGGTCACCGGCGCCGCGCCGCGGTTGACCGCCAAACGCTCGCCGCCGGAGAACTGCGTGACCGACACGTTATCCTGTGGCACGTCGTACCCGACGATCGTTTTGCCGTACACCGCCGCCACGGTCTGCTGATAGGCCGTGCAGGTGGCGATCAGATCGTCGATGTGCTTGCGGTAGTCCAGCGAATACCATTTGCCCTGCAGGCCGGTGTCCCGCAGCAGATCGTCGCCGCGCGTCATCAGCAGATAGTAGGGCGCGGCGGCCGAGGCCGCCATGTCGCCGATCGCCGTGCGCGTGCCGGTCAGGTTCAGCGCCGGGCCGGTATAGCCGCGCGTGCCGGACAGGGTCATCTGCAGCAGCGGCACGCTCTGCGTTTCCGAAAGGAACCAGCTGCAGGTCAGCGGCGCATTGATCACGTCGGTCACATACGGCAGCGCATACGCATAGCCGTAATCGGTCAGCACGCGGCCGCCGCTTTTTTCGGCCAGCAGGGCGAAGATGCGCCCCGATGCCGCGGCCGCCTGATCGGCATCCATCTCGTGATCGGTATCATAGTTGCCGGAAAGGAACGCGCCGCCCTGCGCCCACGACAGGCCGCACCCGGCGTAGCTGCCGGTGTAGTCCGACAGGAAACGCTCCGCGAACGGCAGATAAGACAGCGGCGAGATCACGTACCCTTCCTCCATCGTCGAGGTACGGCGCAGCGTGACCGGATCGTACCGCCGCAGCGAGGCGACGGAGCGCTCCAGCCCGCGCGACACGTCGCGCGCCAGATGCAGCCGGTCGAACGAGGCGTTCTTCTGTGCAAAGCCAAAGTCGGTATCCAGATACAGCGCCCCGCCGCCGCTTTGCAGCAGCACGGCCAAAGACGCAAGCTCTTCTTCCGTGCCCACCTTTTTGCTCAGGCGGCAGCGGTCGAACGCACTGTGTGACAGCCCCTGCTCCGTCCAGCCGCGCAGGCGGACGCGCAGATCCTTCAGCCCGGCCTCCTGCAGCCGCTGCACGACCTCGCCGATCTCGGACAGGGTGGACAGCACCACCGTCCGCTTGACGGAGATGCCGACCACGTCGACGGTCTTTTCGGTCAGGCAGACGAAGTCGAGGTACAGCGGCACGTCGCCGCCGTCCACCTCTCCGGTCAGGCCGAACCGATCCCGCAGGATCTCGGCGCACCGCGTCAGCGGTGCGTCGCCGCCGTCAAGCAGCGTATAGCGGATCGCAGGCGATGCCGCCGCCAGCTGCTGCGTATAAACGTTGAGCGTCGGGATGCTGCGGTTCTGCCCGATGTCGGTCTGGTCGAACGCCCGCAGCCGGAAGCTGACGCCGATGGCGTTCTGCGGGTTCGCCCCGCCCATGGTGCGCGCCGTCAGCGTACCGACCGCCGCCGCGCCCTCGACGGTGGCAAGGTAGCCGCCCTGCCCGTCGAACCGCCCGAAATACGGCAGCGGCACGTCGCGGCTCAGCTGCCCCTGCTCGTCGCTCACGATCAGCGGGTCGCTGTTATAGAAATGTTGCGCATAGCTCGAGGGGGACGGCGTGTTCAGCGCGATCAGCGCGCCGCTGCCGTCCGGCACGAGGAAGCTGCCCTTCCCCTCGGCCCCGCACGCACCGAAATGCTCCAGCAGGAACACGTCGGTCAGGCGGTCGGTCGTGTTGTTCTCGCGGATCCGGTCGGACAGGATCCGCGCCGTGAAACCGTCGCCCTCCAGCGACAGCTCCAGCGGGATGAGGAACCCCGCCGGCAGCGCCGAGGCCGACTGCGTCGCCCCCAGCGACGCCATGTCGGCGGCGGCCGCCGCGGCGTCCAGCCCGGCTTTTTCGAACAGGGCGGTGATGTCCGCCAAGATCTGCTCGGTCACGTCGTCGGTCAGCGCATAGAAGGCCTTGCCCTTCAGCGCAGGCTGCGCCTTGACATAGTCGTCGTAGCCGTTCTCCGTCGCCTCCGGCGAGCACAGCTTGTAATACAGCTTCAGCCGGGCTTTTTCGGAGGCGCGCAGGTTCGGCAGCACGGTCTCTTCCATCGTTTCCTGCGTCAGGAACGCGGGCGCGATCGTGCCGTCGGACGCACTGCCGACCGTGTACAGGATCCGCAGCATGTCGTCCTTTCGCCACAGCGTGTACTGCCCCTTCTGCACGGCATCGGTGCCGCTGCCCATGTGGTGGATCTTGCTGTCGGCATCGTAATAGATCACGCCGACGTTCGACGCGGCACGCGCGATGTCCTCCTCGCTGAGCATATTCGGCGACTGCTCCGGATAGGAGGCATACGCCGCGCCGGTGCGCTTATCGGTCACGACGAAACGGGTCGTGTCCGTGTACAGCGTCAGCGTCAGCCGGTCGTTCTCCAGCGTCACCGTGCCGCCGGCAGACGGCTCGATCTGCGTAAAACCGCTCTCGTCGCCGTTTTTCTGCCGGTCGACGTAAGCGTCCGCCTCCGCCGTCGCTGCCTCGCTCACCGCGCCGTATTCGGATGCCGCACCGGCCAGCATGACCGCCGCGACCACAGCGACCAACGCAAAGGCCAATGCCTTTTTATGCCGCAGACGCTTCATGGCAAAAGCTCCTTTCCCCAAACGACCGCCGCGGTCGCCGATCAATAAAAGCGGAACGAGATCTCTTTATAGAGGTTATAGAAGAACACGAATACCTCGTTTAAC
>JAJXDX010000223.1:0-2674 GCA_021640185.1 Oscillospiraceae bacterium
CTCATCGCCCGGCCGCAGCTCACGCGTGTCGCCCTTCTCGGCCGGATGCGCACCGATCACGTCGCCGGCGGCCGTCACGTCCAGATAGACGCACGACAGGTTGAACGCATCGTCCCCCAGCGGCCCGATGTGGCAGTTCTCCCACACGATCGGCTCGGTGTTGTCCTTCACGTGGAACCCGTCGCGCCACGACACCAGCTGCTCCTCCTCGTCCTCGCGCGGGCAGAGCGCCACGCCCGTGAACAGGCATTTGCCGCGGTTGCCGCGCACGTCGAAGCCGAACTCCGGCGCACTGAAAACGCGCAGGTTCTCTACGGTGAAGCCGTCGTTGTCCAGCAGCTCGCACAGGCTCCCGGCAAAGTGGCTGCCGCCGATCACCGGCAGTAAAAACCGGTCGCCGGGGGCGGCCTCCGCCACGCGGTCGGCGGTGTTCTCGTGGATATACAGGCGATAGCGCCGCCCGCCCAGCGGCTCCATCCGTCGGATGAAGTAGTGGTAGCGGATGTCCGCCCGGTTCGGGAAGGCGAACCACCACTGCGGCGGATCGAACGGCTCCGTCAGGCCGATGTCGCGGTCGGCCGCAAGCTCCAGCACGCCGTTCTCCGCATCCGCCAGCGTCACGGTCGACAGGATGAACGGCCGCGGATCGTAGTCGATCACCATGCCGCTCAGGCGGAAGTTTTTGCAGCCGCGGATGCTCATCAGCTTCGCCGCGCCGCAAAACAGCAGCTTGCAGCCGCAGCCGTTGATATGCACGTTCTCGGCATCATCCACCGTGAACAGCCGCTCCCCGCGGCAGAACGCGGGCGTTTCCCGGATCCGGTACACCCGCTCGCAGCAAAAGCGCAGCTCGCGCACACCGGGGAAGGGATCGTCCAGCAGCGCACGCAGCGCCCGGCCGATGGCCGCGCCGTCGTCGGTCACGCCGTCGCCCACGGCGCCGAAATCCTCCACGGCAAAGATCTTTCTCTCCATCCTTCGTTTCTCCTTCCCGTTAACCGACGATGCCCACGCGCTCGATGCTCTCGACGAAAAACCGCTGGCAGAACAGGAACACCAGCAGCAGCGGCCCCATGATCATCAGGATGCCCGCGCTCTTGACCAGCGGCGTGTACATCGTCACGGTCATGTCATACTGTGTCGTGCCCAGGATCTCATAGACCTCGTGGGTGAACCGGTCAAGGTTCATGAACACGTTCGAGAACACCGGCGTGCTCTTCAAAAACGCGGCGGTGTAGTTCATGTCGTTGTACTGCCACAAAAACCCGAACAGCATGACCGTCACGATCGAGGTGCGCGCGTTCGGCAGCATGACGCGGGCGAACGTGCGGTACGCCCCCGCGCCGTCGATCAGCGCCGCCTCCTCCAGCTCCCGCGGCATATTGCGGAAAAACTGGAAGAAGATCAGGATGAACAGGCCGTTCTTCACCCCGACGGCCGTGGCGGCGAGCAGGCCGAACGGCAGGAAGCTGTCGATCAGGTTCAGCGACCCGCCGAACAGCAGCGTGCAGATCCCCAAAGGATCGTAGCGCGAGAACTGCACGACCATCGGCACCAAGATCAGCTGCGGCGGCACGATCAGCGTAAACACCACCAGCACCAAAAACAGCCCGCGCAGGCGGAACCGGAACCGCGCCAGCCCGTAGGCCACCAGCAGGCACGATGCCGTTTCCAGCAGCATAACGATGGTAGACAGCGTCACGGTGTTGACCAGCGCCTCGCCGTAGCCCATCAGCATGGCGGCGATCTGATAATTCTGCAGCGTGAACGTTTTCGGCACAAGGATGACGGTGTTGTCGAACAGATCCATGCGTCCCATGAAGGACTTCGACAGGATCGTCATCAGCGGATACAGCACCGCAAAGCAGAAGCCGATCAAAAACACCGCCTTGACGAAGCCGGACACCGTGCGCACAGCGATCTTTTCGGCCTTGGCCACACGGCGCGCCCGATCACGGGCGGCCGGACGGATCTCGGTCATACGTTCTCCTCCCTTCGGTGGCATCAGCTTTGATAGAACAGTCTGCGGCGGAACAGCAAAAATACGATCGTCACGATCGCGGCGATGCACAGAAAATAGATCCACGACAGCGCCGAGGCATAGCCGTATTCGAACCGTGTGAACGATACGCTGTTGATGTAGCTGACGCCGGGGTTCAAGTACGACCCGAACGAGTCGACCACCGTATAGATCGTGTTGACCAGGATCATCGGCGTCGTCATCGGGAACGTGATCGTCCAAAAGCCCTCCCACGCCGTGCAGCCCTCCATTTGGGCCGCCTCATAGAACGAGGACGGGATGGCGTGCAGCGCCGCAAGGAAGATGAAGATCTGCACGCCGGAGCGGATCATGATATCGAATATCCCCTCGATGGCGGAGTTGATGTACTCCATCAGCGCAGCCGCCTGCTTGCCCATGCCGGAAAAATACCGGCTCAGGTCGACGGCCTGCAGTGCGCCGAACAGCTCCTGCGTTTCGTTCATCGACGTGTCCATCTGCGCACCGTTGACCGCACTGATGGAGCTTTGCAGCCGCATGAACAGATCGGACGCGAGGATGACGGTCAGAAAGAAGATCGTTTTGACCGCTGCCGCCCCCTTGAAGGGCTTGCGCAGCAGCAGCGCGACGAAATACGAGAACACCAGGATCAGCGGCACGTCGATCATCCCGGTC
>JAJXDX010000223.1:2684-4440 GCA_021640185.1 Oscillospiraceae bacterium
AGCCGACCAGCCGCTGCGGAAACTCGGCGTCCCCCGCGAAGGCATAGCGGAAATTCTCGAACCCGACGAACACGCTGTCCAGCGTCACCTTGTCGAAGGAACGGAAGCTGTACAGCGCCGTCTGCACCACCGGCGTGAGGAAAAACAGCAGAAAGCCCAAGATCCACGGCAGGCAGAACACATAGCCGGTCAGCCCGCGCTTTTCCATCAGGCCCACCGTATGCCCCTTGCGTTTTTTCATCGGCTCTCTCTCCCTTCCGTCAGCACCGCATCCCGTGCCGGGACACGCACACCGCCGACCGAAACGTCCTGCTCGGTGTAGTTGACGAACACCGTGCAGCCGTTGTCGTATCCTGCGGCATACACGCCGTCGCTCACGCGCTCGTGCCGCACCATCGCATGGCCCTGCACGGGCGACAGCACCGCCGCGGCACGCGTATACATCTGCGCGGCCGTATCGCTCCAAACATCGGCGCCGCAGCTGTGGTAACGGTCAAAGGCCGTGTCGCGCAGCGACGAGCCGTCCGCCGCCATCAGCACGAAGTCCGGCTGCCCGCCGTATTCGATGCAGCGCAGCAGATCCGTTTCCGGGTCGGCGGTCAGATCCAGCGGCGCACAGGAATAGCGCAGCGAGCCGTGCACCACCATCTGCCAAAACGGGACGCTGCGGTCGCACACCGCATAGCCGCTGTCCGAAAACGGCGCCTCGGTCACGATGTCGGCATAGGCAAGGCCGTACATCGCGCCGCCCGTCAGCATCAGCCGGTCGCCGTCTGCGGTCGCCGCGGACAGCATCTTGCCGTAAAGCTGCACCGTCGACTGCCGGTCGACGACCGACCCCTTCGTATAATCGGCAAACACCGTCCCCCCGATCTCGTCGAGCGCGAAGGCGCCGATCCCCAGCGCCGCGCTCTTGCGGCGGAATTTCTCCAAAACGGCGGCCGCCGCCTCGGTGCGCAGGATGAAGCGATAACCGTCGTCCTTGCGCGTCACGGTGTCATAGGTGTACACCTTCGCGTTGTTCTGGTCGATCTGCCGCGCGACCATCCGAAAGCGCGACAGCCCGCGCGATCCGTTTCTCGCGCTGGTCACCCGTACGAGCGGATACAGCGCCGCCCCGTTCTGCACGCAGTAGTCGCGCAGGGCGGTCAGCCCCCTTTTGCCGCCGACCGCGGACAGTACGCCCGCACCGGTCGGCAGCTCGGGATCTAGCCCGCCGGCGGACCAGCCCAGATAGCGCACATCGATGCTGTCCGCGCCACCCGCGCGCAGCGCGCGCAGGATCTGCTCAGCCTCGGCCGTGTCGGTCAGCTTTTCCGTCCCCGTGTATTGGATGCCGAGGAAGGTCTTGCGTTTCTCCACCGCGCCCAGCAGCGCGACCGACAGGGCATACGCCGCATCGCTCTTTTCGGACAGCGCGCCGTTTTCGATCAGGTAGGCGCGGTAATACCGCGCCATGCCGGAATAGTCGGCGTCCGCCCGGTCAAGCAGCGCATACCGCACCCGCAGCGACCCGCTGTAGGCGGTGCTCTGGATGCCCATGACCCGGCTGTTCCCGACGGAGTCGCCGATCTTGACCGGCTGCGCCGCGTGCACGGTGAACGAGGCATACACCTCATTGTAGCTGCTCAGGCTGCCCGCCGCCGTCGCCCGGACGGTGGCCAGCGCCTCGCCGTCCTCGATCACGGCCAAAAACGCGTCCTGCGCGCACCGCACGCCGAATACGGGCAGCAGCACGCCCTGCTCCTTCACGGGG
>JAJXDX010000224.1 GCA_021640185.1 Oscillospiraceae bacterium
AGCCGATGCCGCCGAACACCGCCGCAACGAAGGACTTCAGTCCGGGCATGGCGCCGGAGGTCGGGATCACGGACGGATAGTTCGTGAAATACAGGATGGAGCCGACCGCCGCCAAAAACGAGCCGATGATGAACGTCACGCTGATGACCCGGTCGATCTTGACGCCCATCAGGCGGCTGGTCTCAAAATCCTTCGACACGGCGCGCATCGCGATGCCGACCTTGGTGAACTTGATGATCGCGACCAGCCCCAGCACCAGCAGCAGCGTCAGCACCGGAGTGACCAGCGTCACCCATTTCGTCGTCGCGCCGAACACCTCCACGGTGTCGGACAAAAACGGGATGCGGGGATAGACCTTGGCCAGACCGCCGGTGACGTACAGCGCGATGTTCTGCAGCGTGTACGACACGCCGATGGCGGAGATCATCACCGACATCCGCGGCGCGGAGCGCAGAGGCTTGTAGGCCACGCGTTCCACCGCCAAGCCCACCGCCACCGTCACGATCAGCACCAGTGGGATCGCCAGTGCCAGCGGCATGGCGGTCACGGCATACACCATGACCAGCCCGGCCACCATGAAGATATCGCCGTGGGCGAAGTTGATCAGTCGCAGGATACCGTACACCATCGTGTAGCCGATGGCGATCAGCGCATACTGACCGCCGACGGAGATCCCGGCAAGAAGATAATCCATGATATCGTCCCTCCGATGCGGCGCGCCCCGTCCGGCTGACGGGCAGACGCCTTGGTTTTGGGCGGAACGGTCGTGCGAAAAACGACCGGCGGGCCGTCGAAAAAAGCCGGGCCTTTGGCTGTCGACCGGCCTTTTTCGGCAGCCCGAAAAACGGGCCGCCCGCCGCCGTCCGTCAGCAGATGACGGACAGCGGCGGGACAGAGTGTCAAGGGAGCGGTCAGTCGACGCCCTGCTCCTTGACGAACTTCCACGCGCCGCTCTCGGTGTCGGCCGCCTTGACGTAGGCCACCGAGCGCACGGCATCGCCCTTGTCACCGTCGAACTTGATCTCGCCGGTCACGCCGGTGTAGTCGACGTTCCACAGGGCCTTGGTGATCTCCGCCGGGTCGGTGCTGTTCGCCGCCTTGATCGCCTCGATCGCGGTGAAGTATGCATCGTAGCCCATCGCGGACACGGCCGCGACGATGTCGTTGCCGCCGTTGTTGGTCAGCTTGGTCTGATCGGCGTTGAGCCACGCCTTGAACCCGTCATCGAATTCCTTGTTGCCGCCCTCCTGATAGAAGGTGGTGATGTTGACGGCCACATCCTTGCCCTTCGCCGCCTCGAGCACGACGTTGCTGTCCCACGTGTCGCCCGCATACAGCGGGATACCGACCTTCTGGGTAGCCGCCGCCTCGATGATCAGCTGCGCATAAGAGATGGACGTCGGCGCAAAGATCGCCTCGGCACCGCTGTTTTTCGCGTTGGTGATGAAAGACGTGAAGTCTGCGGTATCCTTCTGGAAGTTCTCGGGCACGACCTTGCCGCCCAACGCCTCGAACGCGGTCTTGAAGCTGCTGGCCAGACCGAGGTCATACGCGTTGCCCAGCTCCGCCAGCGTATAGGCCGTGCGCACGCCGTTGTCCCAAGCATACTTCGCCAGCACCGAGCCCTGGAAGGGATCGAGGAAGCAGATGCGGAAATACTGCTTGAAGTTCGCGGTCACCTGCGTGTTCGTGCAGGTGATGCCGATCGCGGGGATACCCGCATCCTCAAAGGTCGGCGCTGCGGCGATGGACACGCTCGAGCCGTAGGAGCCGAGCACGACCGATACCTTTTTATTCACCAGATCCGCGGCGGCGGTGACCGCCTTGTCGTCCGCCGACTGGTTATCGACCTCGACCAGTTCTACCTTATAGGTCTTTCCGCCGATCTCGACGGTCGGCTGCTTGCTGTGCGCATACTCAACGCCCAGCGTCTCCTGCTTGCCGCCCGCGCCGTTCGCGCCGGATGCCGGCTCGAACACGCCGATGCGGATCACGTCCTCGTCGGCCGACTGTCCGCCGCAGCCTGCAAAGCACAGGCACAGCAGAGCAAGGGAAAGAGCGATCGCTGCGATTTTTTTCATGATGTTTTCCTCCTGTTCTCCATGATCGCCCGGCTGCGGCATCGCCGCAGGAACGGGATCGGTTTCGTTCATACCAGATCGTATAAACTTGCGGGTATTATAGTCCTATTGCCGTTTTCTGTCAACCTTTTTTCGGCACTTTCTCTCTTTTTTTGCTTTTGCCCATTAAAACCAAAAAGCATTTGTACAATTCGCACGATCACCTGTCCGCCAAAGGCGGACAGGTGACATATTCTGTGCCCCTCTGCCGCACACCGGCCGCTTTTGGCCCGTATTCGCGCCGGACACAGGCATCATGCGGAAAATCGATACATAGCTCCCGTCCCTTCTTCCCGATCGACCCATCGGCCAAAGGACCGACGCACACGTGTACGCCATATACGGACGATCTTGTGCGCTGTTCGCGCCAGCCGCGAACAGCGCCGGATATTTATTCTTGATATTCATGATTTTTGCATTTTATTTCTTCATTTTGCAATTTTCGCATTGCAAACTTGCAAATATTGCATTTTTGCCCCCGCCTGTGCTATAATAAGGCAAACGGATGACGAAGGAGCGCGGACGGATGAAAAAGATTCTGTTTATCGGCACGGGCGGCACGATCGCATCGGAGCTGTCGGACGGCGCACTGTCCCCGGCGCTGGGCGCCGAACAGCTGCTGCACCACGTGCCGGAGGTATCGCAGATCTGCACGGTGGACGCCGTACAGTTGTTCGCGCTCGACAGCACGAACATCGCGCCGCACCATTGGCAGCAGATCGCCGCGGCGATCCGCACGCGGTACGACGACTATGACGGCTTTGTGATCGCGCACGGGACGGATACGATGGCCTACACCGCCGCGGCGCTGTCGTATCTGATCCAAGACAGCCAAAAGCCGATCGTGATCACCGGAGCGCAGCGCCCGATCGGCTTCGAATCGACCGACTCCAAACAGAACCTGACCGACAGCTTCCTTTGCGCCGCATGCGGACAGCTGGCCGGCGTGCTGATCGTGTTCGGCGGGCAGGTGCTGCTGGGCAGCCGCGCGCGCAAAACGCGGTCAAAGAGCTTTTCCGCCTTCTCCTCGCCGAACTATCCGCCGCTGGCCACCGTGCAGAGCGGCCGCGTGATCGTGTATTTCTCCCCCGCCATCGGACAGACCCGCTTTTTCGATACGCTCGACCCTTCCGTCGGACTGCTCAAGCTGACGCCGGGCGCGGATCCCGCGCTGCTGCGCTTCATGCTGGAGCGCTACCGCGCCGTCGTGATCGAGGCGTTCGGCGTCGGCGGCCTGCCGGACGCGGACGGCGCGTTCCGTCGGGCGGTGGCGCAGGCCGTGCAGAGCGGCCGCACCGTCGCCGTGACCACACAGGTCGCCAGCGAAGGCACCGACCTGTCGGTCTACACCGTCGGCAGCGGCCTGTCGCAGATCGGTGTGCTGGAGGCGTTCGATATGACGCCGGAGGCCTGTTTCACCAAGCTGATGTGGATCTTGGCACAGACCGACGATCCCGCCGAGCGGCGGCAGCTGTTCTATGCCCCGGTGTGCCACGATGTGCTGCCGCCGGACG
The DNA here is from genome assembly GCA_021640185.1 of Oscillospiraceae bacterium. Classification (GTDB taxonomy): domain Bacteria; phylum Bacillota; class Clostridia; order Oscillospirales; family Acutalibacteraceae; genus UBA5905. Next base: position 3,635 of record JAJXDX010000224.1, read on the forward strand.
ACACCGCCCGATAAGGCAAGGGCAAGATAAACGGCCCCGCGTCAGGCAATAGCCTGACGCGGGGCCGTTTTCGTGGATCATTCCTTGTTTCCCGTGATGAAATAGTCGCAATATGCCCCGCCGCTCGCCGGCGTCTGCTCCCTGTGCAGCGCACCGTGCTGCAGCGTGATCATCACCTCGTCCGGTTCGCAGAACAGCGGCATCAGCTCGGACACGCCCAGCTTTTCGGTATACGCGCAGATCGGGCAGCGGGTGATACGGTAATAGCACGCGCCCTCGTACGGCTGACCGACGAAGACCGGAGCGAACAGTTCGTTATACGCCATGGGGGTCATCGTCGCCGATGTCGTCCGCCTGTTCGAGCAGTTCGCGATAGACCTGTTTGCTCTTTTTCATGATCTCGGCGGCATACGCTTTGCCGTATTCCTCGGTCACGGCCTTTTTCGTCGGGCTTTGGAACAGACAAAAATAAAAGCCGTTGTATTTCATCTCATCCGTCCGCCTTCGATCCGTTCACCGCGGCAAAAAACGCCGTCCAGCCGCCATGATGATAGACCATCAGCGAGTCCATGTACCGCTCGGCGGTTCGGCGGTCGGGGCGATCCGCCACGATCCGGCGATAGCCGTCGAACTGAGCAGAGATCAGCAGCCCCAGCAGCTTTTCATCGACCCCGGTAAAGCCCGCCGCGGCAAAAAACGCGATGCTTTGCTCCGGCGGATGCCGACCGAGCGGGTCCGATCATCTTAATACCTGCAGACGATGTATT
>JAJXDX010000225.1:0-858 GCA_021640185.1 Oscillospiraceae bacterium
TTTATGACGCGGCCGCGCCGATCGTGACGGCGGAGAGCGTGGACATGGGCAGCGCGTTTCGCGCCTCGCGCTACGGGCGCGAGGAGAGCGGCGACGGCGACTACATCAACTGTCCGCTGGACAAGGCGGAGTACGAGGCGTTCGTCGAGGCGCTGACCGGCGCAGAGCGCGCGCCGCTGCATGAGTTCGATACGCCGCAGGACATCACGGTGTACGAGGGCTGTATGCCGATCGAGGTGCTGGCCGCGCGCGGCGCGGACGCGATCCGTTTCGGGCCGATGAAGCCGGTCGGCCTGCGCGATCCGCGCACCGGGCACCGCCCGTGGGCGGTGGTGCAGCTGCGCACCGAGAACGGTGCGGGGACGCTGTACAATCTGGTCGGGTTCCAGACGAACCTAAAATTCGCCGAGCAGAAGCGGGTGTTCGGGATGATCCCGGCGCTGAAAAATGCCGAATTCGTGCGCTATGGCGTGATGCACCGCAACACCTTCATCGATGCGCCGCGCCTATTGGATGCCGGATACCGGTTGCGGCAGCAGCCGCGGCTGCTGTTCGCCGGGCAGATGACCGGTGTGGAAGGGTACATCGAATCGACCGGATCCGGTTTTGTGGCAGGAATCAACGCTGCCCGCCGCGCGCTTGGCATGGAGCCGGTCATTTTCCCGACCGAGACCATGATCGGTGCGATGGCAAACTATGTCAGCCGGGGCGGCATCGGGGATTTCACCCCCATGAATGCCAACTTCGGCATTGTCCCTCTGCCGGAAAAGAAGATCAAGGGCGGCAAGCTCGCCCGCAACGAAGCGCTGGCGGCACGTTCGCTGGCATGGATCGATTCTTTCGTGGCAGACCGGGAAA
>JAJXDX010000225.1:868-4385 GCA_021640185.1 Oscillospiraceae bacterium
GATCAACGCCGTGCGGCAGGTGCAGGGGCGGCCGCCCTTTATCCCGCCGCGCGACACGATGCTGGGCGCGCTGTGCGCGCACGTGAGCGACGAGAGCGCCCACTATCAGCCGATGGGGGCGAACTTCGGCATCCTGCCGCCGATCGAACCGAAGATCCGCGACAAAAAGCTGCGCTATGCCGCCTTGGCGGAGCGGGCGCTGCAGAGCCTTGCGGCGGCGGCTGCCGCGGCGGGCGAACCGATGACGACGGCCGACGGAAAGGAAGGTCAATGACGATGAAGATCATTTTGGACGGCTTCGGCGGCGACAACGCGCCGCTGGAGATCCTGCGCGGCGCGGCCGCGGCGGCACAGACCGGTGCCGAACTGGTACTGACCGGCGACGAGAAAAAACTGCGTGACACGGCGCGGGAGAACGGCATCGCCGTGGACGGGCTCACCTTCGTCCACGCGCCGGACGTGATCCGGATGGAGGATCATCCGAAAAGCATCCTGCGCGAGAAGAAGGACTGCTCCATGGCCGTGGCGCTGCGCCTGCTTGCCGACGGCGAGGGCGATGCGGTGGTCAGTGCGGGCAGCACCGGTGCGCTGCTGATGGGCGCGACGTTCCTCGTCGGGCGCATCAAGGGCGTATCGCGCCCGGCGCTGGCGCCCGTGCTGCCATCGGCGAAAGAGGCATATATGCTGCTGGACAGCGGCGCGAACGCCGACTGCCGCCCGGAGATGCTGCTGCAGTTCGCCCGCATGGGCAGCATCTACATGCGGCGGATGTTCCCCGAACGCGGCGAACCGCGCGTGGGGCTGCTCAACGTCGGCACGGAGGACACGAAGGGCGGCGAGCTGCAGCAGGCCGTGTTCCCGCTGCTGCGCGACAGCGGGCTGCGCTTTATCGGCAACATCGAGGCGCGTGACGTGCCGCTGGGCGCGGCGGACGTGGTGGTCGCGGACGGGTTCTCCGGCAACGTGCTGCTCAAGACCATGGAGGGCACGTCGCAGCTGATCATGGGGCTGCTCAAGGACGGGCTGACCGCCTCGCTGCGCACGAAGCTCGGTGCGGCGCTGGTGATGCCTGCGCTGCGTGGGCTGAAAAAGAAGATGTCCACCTCCGAATACGGCGGCGCGGTGCTGCTGGGCGTGAAATGCCCGGTGATCAAGGCGCACGGCAACGCCAAAGCGAAGGATATCGTCAGCGCGGTGCGCGTGGCGGCGAGCTTTGCCGAAAGCGGCGCAGTGGACGAGATCGCGGCCGCCGTGCGCAAGACCGACAAGACCGAAACGAAAGAGAGCGATGGCTGATGCGCGTTTTGGATATGCTCACCCGTTTGTTCTGCGAAAAATATGCGTGCGATCCCGAGGACGTGACGATGGACGCGACGCTGGACGAGCTGAACATCGCCCCGCATGAGCGTGAGGACATGGCGCTGCTGCTTGGCGAAGCCTACGGTGTGGAGATCGACGACGATGCGCTTTTCGCCTTCGATACGGTGGAGGACGTGGTGGGGTTCGTCGAGGACCGCATCTGTGAACGGGGGGAAAGTCTGTGACCATGACCGACGAGAGCCTGCGCCCGCTGATCGAGAACATCGGCTACGAATTCTCCGATCTGCGGCTGCTGAAAAAGGCGCTGACCCATTCGAGCTATGCCAATGAGGAGCGCCACCAGTGCGAATCCTACGAACGGCTGGAGTTTCTCGGCGATTCGGTGCTGGGGTTCATCACTGCACAGCACCTGTACGAGCATGACCGCGGGCCGGAGGGCGAGCTGTCGAAGCTGCGTGCCGCCGTGGTGTGCGAAAAGGCGCTGTGCGGGTATTCCCGGCAGCTGGGCATCGGCGAACATATGCGTCTGGGGCGCGGCGAGGCGAAGAACGGCGGTGCCGAGCGGCCGTCCATCTTGGCCGATATGTATGAGGCCGTGCTGGCGGCGATCTATCTGGACGGCGGGATGGCACCGGCCGAGCGCTTCGTGCTGCGCTTCATCATCCCGGAGATCGAGCGGCAGCGCCGCCGCGGTTTCCGCGACAACAAGACCGCCCTGCAGGAGATCGTGCAGCAAAGCCCCGGCGAAACGCTGGAGTATGTGCTGACGGGCGCGTTCGGTCCCGATCACGACAAGGTGTTCACGGTGGAGCTGCACCTGAACTCCAACGTCATCGGGCGCGGGCGCGGCCACAGCAAGAAAGAGGCCGAGCAGGAGGCCGCCCGGGAAGCCCTTCGGCTGATGGGCTATGACTAAAGGAGGAACGCCCCGTTGTTACTGAGATCTTTGGAGCTGCACGGCTTCAAGTCCTTCCCCGATAAGACCGTTTTACGCTTCGGCGAGGGCATCACCGCCGTCGTCGGGCCGAACGGCAGCGGCAAATCCAATATCAGCGATGCGATCCGCTGGGTGCTGGGCGAGCAGTCGAGCCGTTCGCTGCGCGGCGCAAAGATGGAGGACGTCATCTTCAACGGCACGGCGCAGCGCCGGCCGATGGGTTATGCCGAGGTCACGCTGACGATCGACAACACCTCCCGGATGCTGGAATGCGATGCCGACGAGGTGAGCGTCACCCGCCGCTGCTACCGCTCCGGCGGCAGCGAATACCAACTCAACGGTGCGACGGTGCGGCTGGAGGATATCCGTCTGCTGTTCATGAACACCGGGCTTGGCCGGGACGGCTATTCCATCATCGGGCAGGGGCGGATCGACGAGATCGTGACCTCCCGCTCGCAGAACCGGCGCGAGATCCTGGACGAGGCCGCAGGCATCGCGAAATACCGCTACAAAAAGGACAAGGCCGAGAACAGCCTGAAAAAAGCGCAGGAGAACCTTGACCGCCTGCACGACATCCTGCAGGAGCTGGAGGACCGTGTGGGCCCGCTGGAGCAGCAGGCGGCGAAGGCGAAGAGATTTTTGGCATACGCTGACGAGAAAAAGGGGCTGGAGATCGGCCTTTGGCTGCGCACGATGAACGATTCGCGCGGGGTGCTGCGTGAGCTGGATGCGAAATTGGCGAACGCCCGCCTGCAATATGAGGAGAGCGGAGAGAACATCGATGCCTTCGCCGAGGAGATCGAGCGGATCGCCATGGCGGCGCAGGCGCTGGAGGTGCGGATGGACGAGGTCCGCCGCGCCGCGGCGGCGCTGGAGGCGCAGGCCGCCGAATGCGACAGCCGGGTGGCGGTGCTGGGCAACGACATTTTCCACAACACCGGCAACATCGACCGTATTCGCGGCGAGATCGAGGCGGCCGAGCAGGGCAAGGCCTCGATCGACGGGGATATCGCCGCCCGCATGGCGGACATCACGGCGCGGCGCGACATCGTGGCCGCGGCGGAGAGCGAGCAGCTGGCGCTGACCGGCCGCATGGAGGAGCTTGCCCGCAGCACCGACGAAAAGAGCGGCAAGATCGAGGAGGTCTCGCAGGCGGCGAGCGCGCTGGCGCTGGAGCTGTCCGAAACGCGCGTGCGCGCCGTGACGAACGAGAGCACGCTGGGCGAGATCACGCTGCGCCTAGGCCAGTTGGCCGAGGAC
>JAJXDX010000226.1 GCA_021640185.1 Oscillospiraceae bacterium
CCCGTCCTTCGACTCGAGGCGGCAGACGCCGCCGTAAGGCTCCGCGATGCTTTTGACCGAGCGGGTGCCGAGCCCCGCGCCGGGGTGCTTGGCGGACAGCGGCTCGCCGCCCGGCGTGCGCCGGAGCGCGCCGGTGAAGGTGTTATCCACGGTGACGCACAGCGTGCCGCCCGTGAGCGCGGCGCGGATCGCGATCTTTCGGTCGCCGGGCTCCGCGCGGCAGGCCTCCAGCGCGTTTTCGATCAAATTGCCGAACAGGACGGACAGATCGGGATCCGGCAGGAAGGTATCGGCCGGGATGTCCGCCTTGACGAGGTAGTCGATGTTCTCGTTTTTCGCCTGTTGGGCGAAATAGAGCAGCACGGCGTTGGCCGCGGCGTTTTGGCAAAAGCGGATGAGCGTATCGTCCGGCAGGCTGGCGCTGTAGCGGCGCAGGTAGTCGCCGAGTTCGTCTGACCGGCCGTCGGCCAGATACTCCTGCATGAGCATGATGTGGTGGCGCACGTCATGCTTGGTGCGGCGCGCCTCGGTGATCTTTTCCTGCAGATCGTCGTATGGCATCGCCTGCATGGTGAGCTGGTGATTTTTTTCTTTGAGGGCGAGCAACTGATCCTGCTCCATGATCAGGCGGGCGACGACATAGTAGATCAGCGCGGCGCCGACGTTGATGAAAAACAAAAGCAGCGTGTTTTTGGGGCGCAGAGCGATCTCCAGCGCCGAGCGGGAGATGATCCCATAGAACGCATAGTACCAGATCAGATAAAACGTGGCCGGGATCAGCCAAAGATAGCGCCACGCGAAGCCGGACGGCTCCTTTTCCACCGCAGGGGTGAACACCGCGCGCATATAAAGGAAAAGCGGGGTGGCCAGCACACATTCCACGATGAGGAGCATGAGCGAGAACGGCCAGCGGTAGCTTTGCACCGCCAAGGCGGGGAACAGCAGCCCCTCGAAGCATTTGGCGGAGATGACCGCGAGATTGGCGATGTTGGAGATCATCAGCAGGGTGAACAGCGTTTTGCCGAAATGCTTTTTGACGGCGAGGAAATAGAACGCGGCGCTGCTGCCGGGGATGAGCGCGGCCCAAGTGCCGAGCAGCTGGATGACGGTGAGCAGCCCGATCAGCAGGCCGGTGATCCGTGGGGAAAAGCGCAGGCTGTGGCGAAACGGATACAGCGCCAGACCGAGGAAGGGCAGGAAATTGAGCAGGGAATAGACCGCGACCTCGGCCAGGCGATACACAGGCGGCATCAGGCGTCACCTCCGCTGCGCAGACGGGAGAAAAGGAAGGTGGAGTAGGCGTCCGTGACCTCCTTGGCCTTGCGGCGGCTGATCGGGACGATGGTGCCGTCGCTCATGGTGAAGGAGCCCGCGTTTTGCGACGCGACCTCGTAAAGATCGACGATCAGCCCCTTGGAGGGGCTGAGGAAATACGGATAGGCGCACAGCAGCGCTTCGATCTGGGCAAAAGCCGCCCGCACGGTGCGGGTATCGCCGTGCCGGCCGTGCAGCGTGACGCAATGCGCCGCGCAGTCCGCGAACACGATGTCCCGCAGGATGACGCTGCTGCCGTCCGGCAGGCGCACGGTGCGCAGGCGCTCCAGTCCGCCGAGATCCACCCGGTCGAGCATGATCCGGATCCCGTCCTTTTCGTTCGGCTTGCGCAGATAATAGCAGGCGTTGACCGCATAGCTTTCGCTGGCGTATTCGTTGCTGGTGGTGCAGAACACGATGCGCACGTCGCGGTCCGTTTCGCGCAGTTTTTCGGCCACGTCCATGCCGGTCAGCGCGCCCATGAAGATGTCGAGGATGACCAGATCGAACGCGCCCGGCCGCCACGCGGCAAGGAACGTTTCGCCGTCGGGGAAGCCGGAGAACTGCACGGTCCGGCCCAGCTGTTCCTCGATGCCCGCCTGCAGCTGGCCGCGCATGGCGGCATCGTCGTCGACGATCGCGATCTTCAAGGTGATGCCCCTCCCTTTGCCGGGAGCCGACGGCTCCCGCCCGTTGCCCCCATTATACCGCAGGAGCGGAGAAATGCCAAGGGCGGGATGCACGATCCGGGCGGGGGCGGTCATTTTTCGGTGATCGGAGGGATGAAGTCCTCGATCGCGCCGCGCAGCTTGGGGTGGCGGATCACGAAATGGATCGCCGGTGCTTTGCCCTTGGATACCATCGCCCACTGCCCTTCGCGGATCAGGATCTGCAGGTTGCGGAAGGCGTGGTTCTCGCTTTGTTTGAGCGTATAGTTCTCGTTCTGGGCGGCGAAGGCTTCCGTCTGCGCCAAGTGCGCCGCGTATTCTTCGGCGGTGTAGGGGATGTCCGTTTCGCAGAACGCGCCGGACAGCTCCAGCACCGGCGGCGTCTGCGCGAATTCGTCCGGGGAAAAAACGGGCACCTCGTCCTCGATCGATCCGGCGGCGAGGACGGTCATGACCCGGGCGCGCTTGGCGGCTGCGTGGCGGAGGATCAGATCCTTCTGCTCGCCGGTGATGCCGCGGCGGGCGAGGATCTGCGACAGCAGCTCCTCGCCGATCGTATAGAGCGGCAGCGTGGAGAGGATGCTGCGGCGGCGGCCGGGCTTTGCCGCGTCGGCGAGCAGGAAGGTGGTGAATTCATTTTCCCGCTCGCTGCGGTAGATCTCCATCAGCGGGGAGGCGTTTTGCAGCATCTCGTTCGCGCGTTTTTGATAGTATTCGACCTCGTGCTTGGATTTGGTCAGATAATACCGGCCGTCGGCATGGTATCCGGCGATGGCCTCGCCCGACAGGGCGGCGGCGCCGGATACCTTCAGGAAATGCAGGAACACGTCGTTTTGCGCCGACTTGAAATAATACGGCGAGATCTGGCCGGTCATGTACATCGGGATCCAGCCCTCGAGGCCGAGCATCATCTCGTCGAACGAGCGATCCACGTTGTGGATCTGGTGCAGATGCAAGCCTTTTTTCAGCATCATGGCCATGCCGAACATCCACTTTTTGGGGAATTCCGGATCCTTGGCCATCTCGGTCATCGGCATATCGCTGTACATGATCACGGGCGCGGTGGAGCGGGAGAGGACGGTGGCCTTCAAAAAGTCCAGTTCGCTCTCCATCATCTCTTTGAGGCCGAAATAGGCGTGCGACGACGGGATCTGGAACGGCACGGACGGGACTTTTAACTCGTCGAACCGGATGGCCTTGATGTATTCGCCGAGATCGAAATCGTCCAGCTTGCCGAGGAACGTCGAGATGCCGTCGTTTCCGGCTTCCTGCGGCGGCTGCTCCAGCAGCCAGCTTTTGACCGCCGAAAAGCGCACCGACAGATCGCGGATCTGCTCGGGATCGCAGCCGATCAGCCCCGCGACGGCCGCGATCTCCGACGCCGCGCTCATCTGCCGCGAAACGAACGAGGCGACGGCCGAGGCGAACCGTTCCGGGTCGCCCGGCTTACGCGTGCCGTTGCGGATGCGAAAGATCGTGGAGGCATCGTAATTCGTGTGGCGGCTGAGGCGGGTAAGGTCGATATCCAGCGCCGCGATCAGGGTGTTCAGGTTCTGCCGCAGGCGCTCCTTATCCGTCGTGTCGAAGTCGTCGCAGGCCATGAACGCTTCTTTGACCGACGGTGCGGTGATGTCCGGCAGACCCTTTTGCGCGGCGATCTGCGCGATGGCGGCGCACAGGCCGTCGAAGGCCGCCGTGTTCAGTTCCGGCACGCGCTCGCCGTTTTTGTAACGGCTGAACGTGGCGGGCGAGATGCCGGACAGGGCGCAGATCTCCTTGGCCGGGCAGGACAGCCGGTCGATGTAGGCGGTCAGCAGTTCGCATGATCTCATTGCTTTTTTCTCCCCATAACTATCGATTTTCTGCCAGTATACCGTATTTTGACGCAAAAGGAAAGAGGAAAACGAAAATTTATTTCAAAACTGTCAATTGACGATCCGGAAAAACGCGGTGCGATCGCGTTTTGGGTGTGCTATTATCAGAATAACTGAACGGGCGATCTGTTTCTGTTTTGGCACAACGAGAGAGGAGAGGCGCATGGAACGCGGAAGGATCTGGGCAAGGGCGGCGGCTGCGGCGTTCGCGGCCGTTTTGGCCGTGCCGTTTTGGCCGGTGACGGTATCGGCCAGAGAGAGCGGCAGCACGGTGCTGCTGGAGGACTATTACGGGCTGACGGACGGCAACGCCGCCAAGGTGCCGGGGCTCGACTACCGTTGCTCCGGACACGGGGATAAAATGATCGAATACTATGTGGAGATCGAGGATGACGGAAGATACGCCGTTCCCGGCATCATCGAAAAAGTCGGGGATAAGCTGCGTTATGTATATACCTATTATTGCCCCACCTGCTACTCCACATGGAAAGAGGGCGTCC
>JAJXDX010000227.1 GCA_021640185.1 Oscillospiraceae bacterium
GGTCATAGACGAACACCCGCCCGCGCGTGGCATCCAGCGCATAGACCGCGCCGCCGTCCCCCACCGTCAGATCGATGAAGGCTGTTTCCACCGTCCGCGCACCGTCGCGATAGCTCTCGAAGTCGCCGTAATCATCTTTGCCGGTCTTGACCCCGGCCGCCACCGTATCCGCGTGCGCCAGCACGTTGTTGCCGAGCGGGCTCAATTTGCGCAGCTCCCGCTGCGTTTCCTGATCGGTCGAGGTATAGATGAACCCGTCCGCCCCCAGCGCGACGGAGCTCAGGTCCACCGGCAGCGTGTTCTCCAGCCGCGCCTGCTGCTTTTTGCTGAACAGGCGCCGCCACATCCGGTCGATCACGGTCTGCGCCGTGACCGTCACGGTATTGCTGCCGAAAAAGCCGACGAACGTACCGTCTGCCGCGATCTGCAGCAGCCCCTGCCATGCACTTTCCGACACCACATACAGCATCCCGTCCGCCTGCACCGCCACCTTTTCCGGCGAAAACGGCAGATCCTGCGGGATCAGGCTGCTCTCCGGCCGGCCGTAGCGGCGCAGCACGCGCCCCTCGGCGTCGGTCATCAGCACCAGCTGCTGCTTCGGCAGCGCGATGTACAGTGTCCCGTCCGTCTGCACGAACAGCCCCGTCGCATCGGCGATCGATACGGCCGCGCCGCCGTCGGTCGGCCGCACGGTGCGCCGCAGCGCGCCGCCCTTTGCCGGATACACGGCGATCTGATCGGCGCCCGCGTCAAGGATGTACACCTCTCCCTCGCGCACGAAGATGTCCGCCGGGGCGCTCAGCCCCTCGCCGATCCGCGCGTGGAGCGTGCAGAAGTCCGGTGCGGGCACCGCCTCGCCGTATACGGAATAGTTATAGCTGAACATCGGGCTTTGCGGCGTTTCATATGCCGCACAGACCGGCAGCGCAGCCGCCAGCAACGCTGCGGCGAGCGCCGCGCACCGTGCCCATCGCCTCATCGCGTCCACTCCTTTCTCACGGCTCATTCCTTGATCCCGGAGCTGGCCATCGTTTCCAGCACCTGTGTCTGCGACAGCACGAACACCACGATCGGCGGGATCATCACGAACAGGGACGCCGCGGCGCTCACGCCGGCGCGCGCCGCCGTGCTGCCCGCCGTCGTCGTCGACACCAACTGCGTCAGCATGGTCGGCAGCACCTTCCGGTCCTCGGTAAAGATCATGTTCGCGGCGGTGTTGTTCCACACGTTTTGGAACGTCAGGATCATTACCGTGATCCAACCGGGCTTGATCGAAGGCATCACGATCTTCCAACACACCTGCGGCTCGCTGCACCCTTCCAGCCGGGCGCTCTCCAATATGCTGTCCGGGAAGCTGTCGATCGTCTGTTTGAGCAGGAACACCCCCATCGTCGAACCCAGCGCAGGCACGGTGATCACCAAAAACGTGTCGATCATCCCCAGCTTCGACAAGATCACATACTGCGGGATGGACATGATCGTGGAGGTGAACAGCATCGACAGCACGATCACCCGGTTAAGCGTTTTCTTGCCGCAGAACTCGTGCTTCGACAGCACGTAAGCGCACATCCCCGCCAGCACGACGTACAGCCCCGTCGTCAGCACGCTGACGCAGACGCTGTTGAACACATAGCGCGAGAACGGCACCCACGAATCGGCGGCCAGCGCGAACAGATCCAAAAAATTGTCCGCCGTCGGATGCGCGGTGAAAAAGCGCGGCGGGAACAGATAGAACTCCTCGATCGGCTTGATCGCATTGACCACCGCATAGATCAGCGGCAGCACCATCACGGCGGCGATCAGCAGGATCAGCAGCGCCATCAGCACATCCCCGCCGCGGGAGCGATCCAGCCGCCGTCCGTGCCGCAGGCGCGCGGCGGCGCCGCGCAGACCGGTATTCATCAGGTCATCTCCACCCTTTCTCTCTTTCTCGCCGCACGGTCATCGCCCCACACGGCTGAGGGCGAAGTTCGCCAGCCGATAGGTCAGCAGCACGAGCAGGAACATCACGACGCACACCGCGCCCGCATACCCCATCTGATAGCGCAGCGTGCCGTAGTCCAGCGCGTGCAGCAGCAGCGTGTGCGCGCTGTATTCGACGCTCGGCAGGCCGCACAGTGCCTGACTGACCGGCCCGACGGAGAAAGCTGCCGCGATCTGACTGACCGCACCGAACAGCAGCATCGGCTTCATCTGCGGCAGCGTGATGTACCACAGCTCCTGAAAACGGTCGCGGATGCCGTCCACCGCGCCCGCCTCGGCCAGCGAGCGGTCGGTGTTCTGCAGCCCGGCGATAAACGCCAAAAACCCGACGCCGAGGCTCAGCCACAGCTGCACGGCGATCACCAGCGGCAGCGCCATCGACGCATCGCTGAAAAACAGCAGCGGTGTGTCGATCAGGCCCAGCTGCAGCAAAAAGCTGTTGGCCAGCCCGTAGCTGTCGGCGCTGAAGATGAAGCTCCACACCACATACGACGCGCCGCTGATCGACGGCGCATAGAACACCAGCGTCAGCACCGCACGCAGCACGGGCGGCAGCTCGTTGATGATCCACGCCAGAAAAAAGCTCAGCAGATACCCGGCCGGGCCGATGATCAGCGCGGCCAGCACGGTGTTGCTCAGCGCCGTGATGAACACGTCGTCCTCCATGAACATCCGCACATAGTTCTCCAGCCCCGTGAACTGCGGCGCGGAGAACATATTGAAATAGGTGAAGCTCAGGCCGATCGATACGGCGATCGGGATCAGGATCATCAGCAGATAAAAAAACAGATACGGCCCCATCATCAGCCAGCTCGTCCGGTCGCGCCAAAGGCGGCGATGCAGCGGCAGCTGCCGGTCTTTCTTCATCGGTCGGCCCCTCCTTTCGCAGATCCGTCATCCTCCAGCAGCGCCATCTCGACGCTCTTGCTCTGCAGTTCCGCATCGATGATCCGGGAATAGCGCAAAAGCGAGCGGCGCACGTTCGCCCCGCCGATCACGGCGTAGAAGATGTTCGTCAGGTTGCGGCTGACGATATAGCTGCCCGGGATCTCCGGGATGTCGCGCGTGCTCTCGCGCTGCCGCTCCACGGCGGACAGCTCCGCCGCCGACCACGGCAGCTGTGCCGCCGCCGTGCGGTTGGCGGTCAGATACCGGCCGGAGCGCCCCAAACGGTCCTCCAGCGCCGTGCCGAAGCGCTCCTGCGCCTCATCCCCCGTCCACCAGTCCAAAAAAACGAAGCCCGCCTCGGGATCTCCGCTGTCCCGCAGCAAAACGGCAGCCGTACCGGTCGCATCCGACGAGCGGTCGACCGTCCCGTCGTCCCGCCGCACACCGGGGATCGGGCAGATGTCCCATTGCCCGTCCAGTTCCGGCGCAAGCACCGTGATCGTGCTGTAGAGCGAGAGGTTATCCACCACCAGCGGCATCTCCCCGGTCTTGAAGCGGTTCGCCGCGTTGTAGGCATACGGCTGCTCGTATTCGCGGTACATCCGGATAAAGTCGGCATACACCGCGTACGCCGCCTCGCTCGACAGCGTCGTCGACGTGAAGCCGTCGTTATAATAGGTCATCCCGTTCTGCACCAGCCGCGTGCCGATCGTGGCGATCGGCACGCCGACGGTCATGTGCTCCTGCGACAAACGGTAGACGAGCGCGGTCATCTCGTCCCACGTCTGCGGCACGTCCAGCCCAAGGCGGGAGAACACGTCCCGCCGGACGAACATCACCGGATAGTCCTGCGTTTCCGGCAGGCCGAACACGCGTCCCTTGTAGGTATACGCGGAAAACGCTGCGGCGGAAAAGCGCTGCCGCAGCGCATCGAAACCATCGAACCCGGTCAGATCCGTCAGCACGCCGCGCGCGCCCAGATCCATCGGATACGTGCGCGCCACCCCAAGGGCGACGTCCGGCCCGCGCCCCGCCATCACGGCCTCGACCAACCCGGACGTCACCAAGCTCAGCCGGACGCCGATGCCGGTATCCGGTGTGAAGGTGTCGTCGATCATGGTCTTGAGGATCGTGGCCTGATCGCGCCCGGACGAGATCCACACGTCGATCTGCCGGTCGCCCCCACCGTCCGACACCCGGCCGTAATCGCCGGAGAACGACTGCAAAAACCGCAGCACACCGCTGCGCAGCCGCAGCCAAAGGCTGCCCTCGCCCGGCAGCGTACATTCGCTGCCGCGCGGGACCAGCTCGATCCGGTCGATCTGCAGCGGATGGGAGGACAGCGTCGTCAGCAGCGTGGATACCGTGCTGATATCGCTGTTCAATGTGTCCAGCGTCGTGATGATCTTGTCGCTGTCGCGCAGATAGCGCCGCAGCAGCGCCGCCGTTTCGGACAGGGCGAACAGCTCGCTGCCCGACGTA
>JAJXDX010000228.1 GCA_021640185.1 Oscillospiraceae bacterium
GTTTTTGCCCTCGCAGGCCGAAGGATCGGAAGATATGTACCACCCCGCCGTCACGTTCCACTCGTTCGGCGAATAGTCCGGTACGGCCCCGCCGTCCGTTTCCTCAAAGCCGGCGTTTTTCAGATAGTTGACCTCGGCGGCCGCCGTCGGCAGCCACGCAAGGCTGCCGGAGAAGGCGGCCAGCACGATCGCCGCGGCCAGCAGGCCGCCGATCACCTTTTGCCAAAACTGGGTCTTCATGTTTGCTCACTGTCCTTTCCTATCGTTCTGGGATCGACATTTTTGCCAAAACCGATCTCTGCCGCGCGCAGCCCTCCTTCGCTTGAGATATTTGACTGATGCGTCAAATTTTTTTCTGCAAAAAGGTGAAAAACTCTGCTTTACGCTATCTATTATAGCGTCTTATCGCCATACACACCACACAGATATTCGCAAAAAGTAGCACTGGATCGACTTTTTCTTGACGTCGGCCCGCAAATATGATACCATCACGGTAGAAGGGGGGGCGAGCACATGATCTTGGACGGCTATCGGGAGATCGAGGACGAGGAAGCCGCGATCAACCTGATCTATATGTGGCATCCGCCGAAATTCGCCAGCATCCTGTCGCACTGGCACGAGCGGATAGAGCTATTGTACGTGCTGGAGGGTTCGCTCGACGTGCTGTGCGGCGACCTTTCCGCCACCGTGCGCGGCGGCGAGGTGGTCGTCATCAATCCGAACCAGCTGCACGCGGCCTCCTCCGGTGAGGACGGCGTCAAATACTATGCCCTGCGGATCGATGACCGCGTGCTGCTCAACCTGTGCGATGACGAAACGGCCGCACGCTTCATCCGGCCGATCGTGCGGCGCAAGGCGCAGTTCTGCACCTTTATCCGCGACGAGCAGATCGTGCAGATCCTGCAGGACCTGATCCGCGAATACGACGCGAAGGAGGAAGCGGGCGAGCTGATGATCCGCGGCGACATCCTGCGCCTGTTCGCCGTGCTCTCCCGCCGCTACCGCCGCAGCGAGAATAACTTAAGCGTCGTGCGCGGCCGGTTCGAGGACGTGCTGACCTACGTCGGCGAGCATTTCACCGAGGATCTGACGACCGAGACCGTCGCCCGTCGCTTCTCGTTCAACAAGTCGCACTTCTGCCGCTGCTTCCGCTCCCAGACCGGGATGCCGTTTTTGCACTATCTCAACCAGCTGCGGCTGGATCTGGCCGCGTTTCTGCTTTCCACCACCGACCGGCCGATCACCGCCGTCGCGCTGGAATGCGGCTTTGGCGACGCGAACTATTTCGCCCGCAAGTTCCGCGAGCGGTACGGCGTCACCTGCCGCGAATACCGCCGCGAGCATCTGGTGCCGGACCTGCTCGATCAACCGAAGCCGGACGAACAGCACTGGCCCGGCAGATAGATCATCCCCCTTGACAGCTTTATTCTAACGTGTTAGAATAACGGTAGTCTAACGCATTAGAGTAAGGAGGTATATCCATGGGTAACGACCGGAACATCCCGCAGATCTTTGCCAGCGAATATCGGTTCTGTCTGCTGCTCTGGGCGCACGAGCCGATCCGCAGCGGCGAATTGGCAGCGCTGTGCCGCGAGCAGCTGGGCTGGAAGCCGACCACGACCTACACCGTGATCAAGCGCCTGTCGGAGCGCGGCGTCCTCAAAAACGAAAACGCCGTCGTCACCTCGCTCGTGACGAAGGACGAGGTGCAAACGGCACAGGTGCAGGCGCTGGTGGACACGACGTTCGGCGGCTCCGTGCCGCTGTTCCTTGCCGCGTTCACGCGCGGACGGCACCTATCGGCAGCCGAAACGAACGAGCTGCAGGCGCTGATCGACCGCGAGCGCGCCAAAGGCGACGCATCGGAAGAAGGTGACGGACCGTGGGGCTGATGATGACACTGGCCGATGCCGTGCTCTGCCGCGGTCTGGCCATCAGCTTCGCCATCCCGATCATCCTGCTGATACGGCTGCTGATGCGCCGCGCCCCGGCCAGACTGCGGGCATTTTTGTGGCTGCCGGTGTGGCTGCGGCTGCTGGTGCCCATCTTCGTGCACATACCGATGCCGGCCGTCCCGACATCCTCGCCGTTTTACCCGATGCGCGAAAGCAGCAGATATCTGGCCATGACGAACGTGTTCGAGCAAGTCCGCACGACCGACATCGTTTCTATGTTCATCTGGCTGGCCGGTGTGATGGCGCTGCTGACCTATGCGCTCGTCAGCGCCCTGCGGCTGAAAAAGAAGCTGCGCACGGCCGTGCGGATCGATGACGACGCGGTGATGGCGGATATCCCCGGCGCACCGTTCGTTTTCGGTCTGCGGCATCCGGTGATCTGCCTGCCGTTCGGCTTGCCGGAGGAAACGGCGCAGCAGGTCCTTCTGCACGAGCGTGCGCACATCCGCCGCCGTGACTATCTGATCAAGCCTGCCGTTTTTCTGCTGACGTCGCTGTTCTGGGTCGACCCGCTGCTTTGGGTGGCCTACGGAATGCTCTGCCGGGATCTGGAGATGGCGTGCGACGAAACGGCCCTGCATGGGGCGAACACCGCCACCCGCGCCGACTACGCGCAGGCACTGCTCGACTGTACGAACGGCAAGCGCACCGGCCCGTGTCCCGTCGCCTTTGGCGAAAGCGGCGTGGCCGGCCGGATCCGCACCGTTTTGCGCGCCCGTCCGGTGCGCCGCAGCGCGTGTGCCGTCGGCGCCGTCCTGCTTGCCGCGTCTGTTTTCTTCCTGTACGTCCAGCCGGTCGGCGGCAGCGTCCGCGGCGCCGCGTTCGGGCCGCTCACCTCGTCGATGTTCACCGAGGAAGAGCTGACGCAGGCGCGTTCGGCCGTCCTGTCCTCGTTCCCCCGCAGCTTCGACGGCGGGCGGCTGGTACGGCTCGACTATGGCGGTGACGCGTCCGCCACCTGCACGGAAGAAACGGAACAGGTGGTCTTTTTCGCTGAGATCTACGCCGAATATCTGATCGACGATATACCGCTGCCTAACCCGCCCAGGCAGCTTTTCATCGACTCCCGGATGTGGACGCTCGATACCGGCGACGACCGGACGTTTACCCGGTATCCGTATATCGTCGCGCGGCAAAGCGACGGCTCGTGGAAAGTGGTCAAGAGCGGCTATTGCGCCCTGTTAGACTGACGAAAAAGGCGGCGCCGCTTCTCAGCGGCGCCGCCTTCGGTTTTTTCCGTGTTCATTTTTCGCAGTCGATCGCATAGCGGGCCGCGCGGATCTCGCGGCACATGGCGGAAACGGCCACGTGGCGGGGATCGTTCTTATAGCGCTCCAGCGCCTGCAGCGAGTCGAACGTCACGGTCAGGATCGCATCGGCGTCGTTTTTCTCGCCGATACGCACCCCGATCTTCATCGAGCGGATCTCCGGGATCTGCCCGTCCAGCGCCGCCAGCGCGTCGAGGAAACGGCGCGCCTGCTCCTCTTTGCCGGGCAAAAACTTCCACATCACGGTATGTTCGATCATGCGTTATCCGTTCCTTTCGTTTTCGTCGGATCGCCCGCGTTATCCACGGGCGTCAGCAGATGCACGTCGGAAAACTGCACCTCCAGCTTTTCCTCCGGCGCGGTCAGCGTGCGCGGCAGGCCGGTGGCCGGGTCGCACACCAGGGTGTACTGCGTATCACCGTCCTGCACCTCCAGCGTCAGGCCGTCGTCGCGCCGCACGGTGGCGGACGTGGCGGACAGTGCCCGCTGCAGGCAGGCGATCAGCGCACCGTGCGGCACCCGTTCCGGATCGACGGAGATGCTCATGCCGCCAAGCTCCATCGTCAGCTTGCTGCCGTCGATGGCCAGCGCCATGCCGGACAGCGAGGCAGGCTCCGCCAGCGTCAGCAGCAGCCGCCCCTCCTCGGTGCGGCTGAGCTGCCCGGACAGCGACAGACCGTCGAACGTCATGGCCACCCGGCAGGTGAACCCGTCGGTCACGGGCTGCACGCTGCTCTGTCCCCGCCCGCAGGCGGACAGCAGACAGATCGGCAGGCAAAGCAGAAAACGAAGCAGCGCGCATAGCCGTTTTTTCATATGAACAGGCTCCCTATTTCTCAAATTTCAGAAACAGGTGTCCCAGCTCCCCGATCAGATCGCTCGGCAGCATGGCGTGCTGCGACAGGCGGGCCGCGGCGGCATCGCCCGCCGCACCGTGCAGATACACGCCGCAGGCGGCGGCATAGTACGGCTCGACCCCCTGCGCGATCAGTGCGCCGATGATCCCGGCCAGCACGTCGCCGCTGCCGCCGGTCGCCATGCCGGGGTTGCCGTTCTCGTTGCACAGCAGAGCGCGGCCGGGGGCGGTCACCAGCGTGCGGTGCCCCTTGAGCACCAGCG
>JAJXDX010000229.1:0-912 GCA_021640185.1 Oscillospiraceae bacterium
GTGTACCTGAGGATATTGAAAAATGAGTGGACCTAATAGCAGAGGTCAGGTCGAATGTCCCGGGCCTTGAAACACGAGAAAAGCTAAGTGAGCATAAAACCGCCGTCCTGGGATCTATGGATAAGCGGCAGACTATTCGTGTAAAAGAAGCGACCGGGATCGCAGGCGTTAAGTTGTTTTCACGGGAACACAACATGATCTGCTTCCTCGCAGGGACACCCCGATACCGCCGCCGCGGTGCAGCTACGATGCATATGGATGAAGCACTTGCTGATCAAGATAGGGCAATAGAAATAACGGTTTCTACATTTCGGACTGATGATGAAAAGGAAATGAGCCAAAGGCATTCTATGAGAGATCCGATCTTGTTCCGGATGGGCTTATAGAGGGATCTGGTTATCCCGATCAAAAAAATCGTCCTTTTCCCGTCGGCGCAGAGCGAAAGGCCGGACAGATGTCTATTAACGGAATGGTCCGGAGGATCAGCCATATTCTTGCCGACGGTGACCCGATGATGATCGCCGATCATCGACAAGTGATCGGTCATCGTGAAAAGAGCCTCGGCAGGACCGTGCCTTGGTTTTTACCGATATCGTACAGCACTGTTTCAGCGAAAAAATTGCAGCCGCCCGACCGGAGGTCGGGCGGCTGTATTCGTGCTGCCGGTCCGGCAGAGCGCTCGTTAGTCGACGATGACCGCAAAGCCCCTGTCCGAAAACGCTCTGCGCGCTGCCGAAAGCTCCTCGGCCGTCGGCAGCCGGACCTCTGCCGCAGGATAGTGCATACCCAGCGCGGCGTACTTGTTTTCGGCATAATTATGGTAGCCAAGCACCTTTACCGCCGTTATGCAGCTTTGGAAGCCGCACAGCAGCTCTGCTATCGCGGGGATCTCGCCGTCATTGCAGCCGGGGA
>JAJXDX010000229.1:922-4307 GCA_021640185.1 Oscillospiraceae bacterium
TTCTTCGTGCAGCCGGCTGTCGGCACATTTCACATCAACAAGGAATTTGTCGGTATACGGCATGACCGCCGCGACGGCCGCCGTGCTTACGCAAAGGCAGCTGTCCACCGCCGTCCCGATCCCCTCGCGCTTCGCCCTCATCAAAACCTCGCGGCAAAACGCCGGCTGGAGCAGAGGTTCGCCGCCGGAGAGCGTTATCCCGCCGCCCGTCGCAGCGAAGAAGACCTTGTCGGGCAGGACCCTCTCGATCAGCTCCGCCGCGCCGATCTCCTCGCCGAACAGCTTGACCGCCCCCGTCGGGCAGACCTTTTCGCAGGCGCCGCAGGCGATGCAGCGCGATCGGTCGTAAATATGCCCGCCGTCTGTGAACGCCTGCGCCCCGGCGGGGCAGACCTGCGCGCACGCCCCGCAGGATCTGCACTTATCCCGATAGAAGGCGAGCACGCTTTTCGCTTCCAGTCCCTCGGGGTTGTGGCACCATCGGCAGCGCAGCGGGCAGCCCTGGAGAAAAACGGTCGTGCGCAGGCCGTCGCCGTCGTGGATCTCGAAGTTCTTTATCGCGAAGATCTTTCCTTTCGCTTCCGCCATCAGCTCTCCAGCCCCTTTGCTCTTTCGATGAAGTCCTTCTGTATCTCGGGCTTCATGTTGACGAAATACTCGTTCCATCCGCATACCCTGATCTGGAGGTTCCTGTAGCTGTCGGGATCGGCGACCGCCTTTTCCAGCATCTCGGCAGATACGATGTTGCCTTGGATCATCTGTCCGCCGCCAGCGAAATAGCTTTTGATGATCTGCCCGAGCACGCGACGCCCCTTTTCGCCGCTGACGGCCGACGGATGGAGCATGAAGTCCAGCGGCGCGCCGTCGATGAACAATTCCTGATCGAGCGCCAGCATCGAGCGGATAAACCCGGTGATCCCGGCAAATTCCATGCCGTTGACCGGCCGCATGTTTTTGGACAGCGGCTCGCCGGCCAGTCGGCCGTCGGCCGTCGCCCCCATGTTCCTGCCGAAGTTTTCGGCATTGTCGACCGAATCGGCGCCCATTCGGTATACGCCGCCGTAGCCGTTCGGCGTGCCGACGATGTGCTCGCCGCAGAAGCGATAGATATCGGCGGCAAGCGCGTCCGCCTCCCGGTCCCCGTTGCCCCATTTGCCTTTGTCTTTTCTGATCTCGGTACGAAGCGCCTCCGCGCCCTGCCAGTTGTTTTCCAGCAGCGCGGCAAGTTGGGGAAGGGTCAGCCTTTTCTGCTCGTAGACGAACTTTTTGACCGCCAAAAGCGCATCGACCGCGGTCCCGATCGCACAGCATTTGATCGAGCTGTTGTGGATATCCATGCCCCGGCTGAAGAAGTCGGCCCCGTTTTTCATGCAGTCGTCATGCGTGAGCGAGAGCAGCGGCGCGGCATAGTTCTCGTGACTGACCGCCTCCTGCTGCCTGACGTTCTCTTTGCAAAAATCGATGAATGCAAGCAGATAATGCTTGTATACCGCGTAAAACGCATCGAAGGTCTGCGGCACCGCATCGGCCGCACCGAACATGATATCCCCGTGGAGCAGATCACGGCCGCCGGTCACGGCAAGCTCGACGCCCTTGGCCAAATTGATCCAAGCCGAGCAGATCCGCGCGTCCTCGTCGTTCGGGACGATACATTCATAGCAGCCGAGCGGGAGATAGTTCTTCGACTTTTCCCGCGGCATACCGATCCGGTCATAGGCGGCGATCACGCTTTCATCCGAGATGATGACCATGCTGCTGTTGCCCTCGATCATCATTTCGATAAGGGTATCGTAGGTCTTTTCGGGGAAAAGCCCGTTGTATCGGATATGTAGCTTCGGGTTCGACAGGTTTTCCTCGCGGTAAGCCTCAAGAAGGATGTCGACGAGCTCGTTCACGCCGCTTTTGCCGTCTTTGTCGTAGCCGCCGATACAGATCGGCTGATCGGCATAGCGCTTTCCGGCGTTGATCTTGGTCAGGAAATATTTGCACAGCGTCTTGACGCCGTCGCGGTCGAGCAGGCCGCTTTCGGTATCGTGCAGATAGAACGGATAGAAAAGGACGCCGACGTTGCCCAGCGTTCTCGTGCGCTCTATCCCAAGTTCGATCATGCTCATCATGAAGAGCGAAAGCTCCATCGCCTCGTAAAGCGTCTGCGGCGGGCGCGTCATCAGCGCGCGCATGCAGTCGGCGAATACGCGGTTACCGACCCGGTCGCCCATGTCGGCATATCTTTTCATGATCGTCAAAAGCGAGCGGCAGCAGCTGACGGCCGCCGTGTAGAAGATCTGCTTTTTTTCGTCGCTTTCGGCATCGAGCAGCTTTTGCGCGCGGTCATAAAGGCCGACGACGCCCATGGTCATGATGTTGTCCCAGTTCGGGCAGATGTGCCAAAAATCATTGTCGGGCGCCGACAGGCCGCGCTCATAGGCCCATTTTCTGGCCTGCCAAGCCTCGGGGATGTCGGTGCTGAATTTTTTGACCGATCTGCGCTTCAAGATCTTCTCGTAGTCCGACCAGCCCGCCCAGCCGGTGTAGTCGATCCCCGCATTGATCTTGTCGGCGAACGGGGTGTGCGGGTTCACCTCGATCTGCGCGTTTTCGACGAGCAGCCGGAACGACTCTGCCCGCAGCGTGAGCATCGGCAGCGACTTTGCGTCGCCGTCGGCAATGAAATCATCCAGCATTTCGGCCAGCGTCGCCGCGTCGGCACCGCTGTCCGGATCAAAATGCGCATCGGCATATTCGTCGGCGATATACGGTTTATCCGCATCGAAATCAAATTTTCCGAACATCAAACAACACCCTTTCGCAAAATATCGCTCTGCTCGTTGGCTTCATTATATGACCGGTGCGGCATATCCGCAATGCATTTTTACGACATATTTGCACAAAAAGGAAATGGATATTGCCGTTTTTCCGCTGTGACCATTGAAAAAATACATTTTTATGCTATAATCGAAGAAAAAAGGGGGGCGGACCGATGGATAACGCGGAGATACGCGAACTTGCCGCAAACTTCGACATCTCACAGGTGATCAACTGTTACAGTGCGAAATTGACCCGCGCCCGGAGGTTTTACGCAAGGCCGCGCGCCTGCCATGCCCTTGTTCTGTTCACCGACGGATGTTCCAGATATGATTACGGCGAAAGCACATTCGAAATGGGGAAGAACCGGCTGCTCTATATGCCGAAGGGCGTCGAATATCACATCTGCCACCCCGAGGATTGCTTTGCCTACATCCTCGATTTCGATTCCGCATCGGCCTTTCTGCCGCCGCCCTTTGCCGTCACCTGCGATGCCGGCACCGAGCGACTGTTCGCGGAAGCGGTATCCTATTTTTCTTCCGATCGGCCGAACAAAACGGCAAAGATCAAATGCCTGTTC
>JAJXDX010000230.1 GCA_021640185.1 Oscillospiraceae bacterium
GGACGCGCCTTGGCGGGTGCAGGGCGTTAGGGCATCCCGCCGCGGGCAGTGCCCGCTGACAAGTCGATCACGGGCGGCGCTGCAAGGCGGAAGTTCGCCGGACGCGCCTTGGCGGGTGCAGGGCGTTAGGGCATCCCGCCGCGGGCAGTGCCCGCTGACAAGTCGATCACGGGCGGCGCTGCAAGGCGGAAGTTCGCCGGACGCGCCTTGGCGGGTGCAGGGCGTTAGGGCATCCCGCCGCGGGCAGTGCCCGGCGGATAAGATCCGCAGCAAAGTCGATTACGGGCGGCGCGAAAGATGCAGCGCGTTGGACGCGCCTTCGCGGGAGCAGGGGCGGCAGATAAGTCGATCGCAGGCGGCGCAGTGCGTTAGCGCGTTGGACGCGCCTTAACGGGTGCAGGGTGTTAGGGCAGCACGCCGAAAACGGAGAGAACTTGCCCCAAACCGCCGTAAGATCCCTGCGTAAAACGCCGCAAAACGCCGCAAAACGCCGCAGAACGCTGCGGCGTTGCACAACGCCACAAAAAACGCATCTTTACCACAGGCCAACGGCTCGAACGAGCCGTTGGCCTGTGATTTTTGTGCATATGGCAAAATAGACAAAAATTTCACGGGGGGGGCAACGCTGTTGGCTTTAATGCTTGCGGAGCATTTTTGTGGATGATATAATATAAGTGCTTAGTCGAGCCGCGCCGGGAAAACAGCGCGGCGGCAGCAAAAATTTCAAGGAGGGTATTATCATCATGGCAAACACCAAACGCGCACTGCTGACCAGTGCGCTGGCGATCGTGGCTTGCGTCGCGATGCTGATCGGTTCCACCTTCGCGTGGTTCACCGACACCGCCAGCACCGGGGTCAACAAGATCCAAGCGGGCAACTTGGATATCGAACTGCAGATGAAAGGCAACGACGGCAAATGGGTCAACGCCGAGGGCAAGACCCTGCCGTTCCTCGTCAAGGGCGAGATCCCGGCGGAGGGCACCCAGATCCTGTGGGAGCCGGGCTGCACCTACTTTGTGCCGCAGATCCGCGTCCTCAATAAGGGCAACTTGGCGGTGAAGTTCGAGTACATCCCCGAGGCGCTGGGTGTGACCGGCAAGCTGGCCGAAGTTCTTGAACCTAGATTTAAGGCTTTTGACGCTAACGGCAACGAGATCAATATCGATGGTGTCAACATCGAACCCGAAGTCCTCAAGCCCGGTGAGGCCTCTCCCGCTTGGTCCTTCGGCTATCATATGATCGAGGAAGCGGGCAACGAGTATCAGGGCGCAACGGCGACCGGCGTGTGCGTCACCGTTGTGGCCACGCAGGCGACATACGAGCACGACAGCTTCGGCAACACTTACGACAAGGATGCGACTTATCCCGATGTTTGGGACGGTACGGTAAGTGATGATGTGATCTTTACGGATAAAAAGGCCGTTGTTTCTACGGCTGCGGACTTTGCCGGTGCGGCCAAGGTGGCCGCCGCGAACAAAGACGGAGACATCCAGATCGATCTTGAGAATGATCTGGTGATGAATGCGGCGGACTGGACCTCGATCAAGGTCGACGGATATCACGGTGCCGGCGTTTTGACGATCGATGGCAAGGGCCACACCATCAAGGGTCTGAATGCGCCGTTGGTGGCAGGCGGCTTTGCGGGCAGTTCCGGTGTCGTGATCAAAAACCTGACTATCGCCGATTCGGATATCTCTCTTCCCGGCGTGATCGGTGTCGGCGCTTTCGTTGCTACGGTCGATTCGATGCCGAAGATCACGCTGGAGAATTGCCATCTGCTCAACAGCAAGGTCAGTGGCGAACGCGTCGGCGGATTGGTCGGTTGGACTTCCGGCTATAATAACCCGAACGACGGTCCGGTCGATACGACCGTGACGATCACGGATTGCTCCGTCGTTGGTTCGACGATCGCCGCTACTAAATCGGCCGGTGGCATCATCGGTCATGCCGGCGCGAACCCTGCGACCTACCATTTCATCACGAATTGCAAGGTCGAGAACGTAAAACTGTCCGGCCAATATATGGGGCTGCTGGTCGGCACGGCCAATGTGGGAGAAGTGACTGCCGACGGCAACGCTGTGTCCGGAAATGTGACGAAGCTCGTCGGGCGCTACGCGCTTAATGACACCGGCAAGGTCACGATAAACGGCGAAGTCTGCACCGACAAATGATCTTCCTTTAGTGATGAAGGAAATGAAATGATATGGACCCGGACTGCAAGCGGATCGCTCACAGTCCGGGTCCTCTTTTGCTTATGACACGCAGCCCTACCGTCCCGCACTTACTAAGGCGCGTCCGGTCAGCCTCCGCTCTGTACAGAACTCGATCGGCTTGTCAGCGGACACTGTCCGCCGGCGTGCTGCCCTACCGCCTTGTGGTCACCAAGGCGCGTCCAACGATCTAACGCCTTGCAGCGCCCCCGATCGACTTTGCCGCAGGTCTTACCCGCGGGCATTGCCCGCCGCCCCGCACTTACCAAGGCGCGTCCAACGATCTAACGCCTTGCAGCGCCCCCGATCGACTTTGCTGCGGGTCTTACCCGTCGCCGAACCAGAGGGCGGTGTGTGTGCAGCGCTCCTCGATCCGGTCGCGCAGCGCCACGAGGTCGGCGAAGGCCTCCGCCTTGTGCTCCGGCGCGCGCAGGATGGCGGCGGGGTGGTAGGTGCCCATCATCAGGATGCCGCCCTTTTCCCGGAACTGCCCGTGCTGCCGCGTGACGCGGAACTGCGGATCGATGATCCGGCATGCGGCGATGCGTCCCAGACAGACGATGATCTTCGGCCGCAGCAGCGCGGTCTGCTGCCGCAGCCAGCGGATGCACGCCTCCTGCTCCTCGGGCAGTGGGTCGCGGTCGTGCGGCGGGCGGCATTTGACGATATTCGCGATGTCAAGGTTCTTTTCACGGCTCAGCCCCACCCCGGCCAGCATCCGGTCAAGCAGCTGCCCGGACGCACCGACGAAAGGCTCGCCCTGCTTATCCTCGTTCACGCCCGGCCCTTCGCCCACCAGCATGACCTCGGCATCCGGCATGCCCGTGCCGAATACGACGCTGTGCCGCCCGTTCGCCAGCCCGCAGGCCGTGCAGGCAAGGCACCTCTCTCGCAGCTCGTCCAGTCCCATGTGCTTTTCCGCCCTTCCGTTATATCGCGCCCAGCTGTGCGGCCAAGGCGATGAACACCGGCATCGTCAGCACGGAGCACAGCGTCGACAGCGACACCAGCTCCACCGACAGCGCCGTGTCGCCGTCATGCCGGGCGGCGAACATCGTCGTCGCCGTCGCGGTGGGCGTGCTCATGCAGATCGTCATCGAGGTCAGGACGCTGCCGCGCACGCCGCACAGCAGCAGCAGCCCCAGCCCTGCCGCGGGCGCCAGCAGCAGGCGGACCGCCATGCTCAGATAACAGCTGCGGTCGCGCAGCGCCGCGCGCAGATCGGTCCCCGCCAGATAATAGCCCACGATCAGCATCGGCAGCGGCGTGTTCAGCGTGCCCAGATGCCCCACTGCGTCGCGCAGCACGTCAGGCACCTCGATCGGCAGCAAAAACAGCAGCAGCCCCAGCACCACCGCGATGATCCCGGGGATCGCGGCCAGCCTTTTGGCGGACAGCGCCTTCGGGTCGCCGCTCATCAGCCGCGCGCCGTAGGTCCACATCGCGGTGTTGAACACCACCAGATACGCCGCGCAGTAGAATACGCCCTCCTCGCCCAGCAGCGCCTGCTGCAGCGGGATCGCCATGTACCCGGCGTTCGAGAACACCGTAGCGAACCGCAGCACGCGCCGCCGCCGCTCGTCCCGGTCGCGGAAGATCAGCGTCGCCGCGCCGATCAGCAGCAGATGCAGCACCAGCGCCCCCGCCACCACCGTCAAAAAGCCGGTCAGCAGCGCCCGGTCGAACGCCCGCATACACGAGCCTAGGATCACGCACGGCGTCGCGATGTACAGCACCACGCTGGCGCAGCACTTCACCGCTTCTTCGTTCAATAGGCGCGTCCGACGGCAGACCGCCCCCACGCCGATCAAAATAAATAAGGTCAGTACGTTCTGCGCTACCGCCCAAAGATCCTTCAGCATAGCTCCTCCTCGCCGCCCTGCGGGCAAAAACGGGCCGTTTTGCGCCGTTTTCCTCGCTGCATCTCCTATCATAGCACACTTTTCAACGCATAAAAAGTCGGCTTTTCGCGATATTAGCGGAAATATTCCTATGAATAACGATCTAAGGAAAATAGCATTCAGGTATTTCCGTTATCTACGGATATCGCCGATTTTCGGTATCGTCCGAAAAAAACTTTGA
>JAJXDX010000231.1 GCA_021640185.1 Oscillospiraceae bacterium
TACCAAAGGAGGGAGCACTGATGGAAAAGAAGTTTACCTTTGCTGAACGGCTGCGCGAACTGCTTGTTCATTTTAATATTACACAGACAGAGCTTTCGCTGAAAACCGGCATAAGTAAGTCCAGTGTATCTCGCTATATAAAAGGGGACTGGGAAGGCAAGCAAGATGCGGTTTTTCGCATCGCATCTGCTTTCGGCGTTTCAGAGGCTTGGCTAATGGGCGTAGATGTCCCAATGCTTCCGGACAAGGTCACGCTCTCCGGCGACCGCCCGCTCCCGTCGAATATTTTGCCCATGCCGAAAATGGTCAAAAAACCGCTGCTCGGGACTATCGCGTGCGGCACGCCCATCCTTGCCGTCGAAAACATCGAGGAAAATGTGGACGTGCCGGAGGGCATCCAGTGTGATTTCGTGCTGCGGTGCAAAGGGGATAGTATGATCGACGCGAGGATCTTCGACGGCGATCTGGTTTATCTCCGGCAGCAGGAGGAAGTCGAAAATGGACAGATCGCGGCAATTCTCATCGATGATGGCTGCGAGAGCGAAGCGACCTTGAAGCGCGTATATCTTGAGGCGGACAGGATCACGCTGGTCCCGGAAAATCGGAAGTACCAGCCTTTCGTCTACGTCCGCGAGGAGATGGACCGGGTGCGCATCATCGGCAAGGCGGTCGCTTTCACCAGCACAGTGCGCTGAACTTTTCCCCGCAGCCGCGGGGGTGATCCGCATTGTAAAGGAGTTGTGTCAAATGGAAATTAAAGCAAAACTTTCTTCCACCGAGTTAAGCCCCGCCGAGCGCGAACTGCTTTTCCGGTATCGCACGCTCTCGCCGGCGGATCGCGCCATGCTGGAGGAGCGCGTCGCCGCCATGGCCGCCGAAAGACCCGGCGACCCCTTGCCCGCTCCGGCCATGCCCAAGTCGTGAGCGGCCGGGACGGCGATAGCTATTGACGATAAGAAGAGGTGGACGACCATGAAAACATACACGATCATCGGCGGTGTGAACGGCAGCGGAAAAAGCAGCCTGACCGGCGTACTGCGCACGGAGATCGACGATCTGGGCAGGATCATCGATGTGGATAAGCTGACGGCCGATTTGGGCGGAGATCCGATAGCCGGTGGAAAGCAGGCGCTGCGCCGCATGGAGGAGTGCCTTGCCGCCGGCGTCTGCTTCACGCAGGAAACCACGCTGTCCGGCCACCGGCCGGCCGTGATGGCGCGCCGGGCAGCCGATGCCGGATACCGTGTCCGGCTGTACTATGTCGGGCTGGATACGGTCGAGGAATGCCTCGCTCGTATTCGTAACCGTGTCGCCCGAGGCGGCCACGGTATCCCGGAAGAGGATGTGCGTCGCCGCTTTGCCGGACGCTTCGCCGCGCTGGCCGCCGTGCTGCCGTACTGCACCGAAGCGACATTCTATGATAACGGCAATGGCTTCAGAGCCGTGGCCGAGTACCGCAACGGCGAGGTGTTAGCCATCGGTTCGTTCTCTCCCGCGTGGCTCGACGAGCTGCGCCGGTACCTCGCGGAGCAGTGATCTCTTCCAGACGTCTGGCATTTTGGCAAAAGAAAAACCCGCCCTTTGCGGGGCGGGGGAGTATAGCGTTATCCAATGATGGTCGGTGGTGTTATCAGAGGGACTTGGCCTGCCGCCGCCGTCAGGGAGGAAAGCACGCCTGAAATGCGGCTTGTCACGTTGATGATGAATGTTGCATTTTGTTTTTTTAACTCAGTTATCCAGTCGATCTTCTTTGCTTCTTCGCGGCTTGCTTCGTCGCAAAAATGCAGAACGACCTTGAACTGAACGCTAGCCTCAAATACTCCTCTTGGCTCAAGTGCAGCTTTCCTCGTTATTGTGACGCACAGATCATTTTCTTGGATATCCGTTTTCAGTTCATCGTGTACGTGGATACTGTATTCGATATCTTCACTTGTTTCATCATCTAGCTGATGAAACTGTACATCAGCTAATTGAAATTCGTACTCATCCTTGATGAGATCTTTTATATCAGGCATGACATCTACCTCCCATGCTTTTTATATTTGCACTATGCCATGTTCCGCTTGAGTTGTACATATTCGCGATTGCTTTTGTCAGGGACGTATTCGTCCCGTTATATATCGAAGGGAAATGCATCTTTCATGTAGCTGTCCGCCGAATATATATGCTCCGAAATAGCCTTTTCGACTTCTGCGTTCAGTGTTGTTCCATTCTTGATCGCCAGCATAGCGATGTTTCTGTGAAGCTGCGTAGAGATCCGCACATTAAAGGTGCCACTGTACGATTTGTTCGGTTCTTTTCCGGTTTCTTCGCAAAGTGCCAGATAATCATCTACTGCTGCGTGGAACTCCTCCTCGATGCCGGCTGCCGTTTCACTTTCGAAATTGACCAGATCTCTAATACCTTCGATTTTGCCAAAAAGCACGTGATCTTCGGCACTGTACTCCACTTTGGCGATATACCCCTTATATTCTAACGTGTTGCTCATTTCCGCAATTCCCCCTGTGTGGTTTCCTGATATAGACAGTGTAACAAAAATGGATTTTTTGTCAACGCTTTTCTTCTGAAAGAGGTGTTTTCTATGCCTAGAGGTAACAAGCGCCGCACGGACGGGCGGGTGGACGTGACTGTTTATATCGGCTTGGATGAGAACGGGCGGCGCAGATACAAACACTTTTACGGCGCGACCCATAAGGAAGCCGAGGCCAAAGCGGACGAGTTTCGGATCAAGATCGGGGCGGCATCGATGTCGATGCGGTCGGCGACACGGTCGGCGTGTGGATAAACCGCTGGCTGCTGTCGGTCAAGAGCACGATCTCGTTCAAAACATATGCCGCCTATGTCGGCTTTGCCAAATACATCGACGAGGCGATCGGGCAAATGCCGATGGACAAGGTGCGCCCGTATGACGTGCAGCGCATCCTTGTCGATCTGGCGGAACGCGATCCGCACACCGGCAAGCCGAGCAGCCAAAAGCTGCTGGCGGATGTGCGCGCCGTTGCCCGCCGTACGTTCACCTAATTTGTGCGCAGCGAAAATGCCATGCTTTGGCAAGCAGTAGGGTGCCAGATCGGCGCAGAGGTGAGATCTTGCCAAAGCGGGGTTCCAAAGTCCGTCTGCCAGCTCCAAAACAAAGAAAAACCGCCGCAAGGCTTGCAAAAGCAGGCTTTACGGCGGTTTTCCGTCATTTCAACGATCGATCGAGCGGGCTGTATTTTACGTGATTAGATCGCAATTTCTCGGGTGTAAAGTTAACGTACCGCTTGACCATCTCCAAAGATGTATGACCAAGGATCTGCTGCAAGGTATACATATCACCGCCCTGTTGCAAAAAACTCGTGGCGAACGTATGCCGGAGCAGATGAGCGCGCAAACGAGGGATAGCGGACTGTATCTTGAGCCGGCGGAACATCAAACGCAGCGTGTTATCTGTCACCGGAGAAAGATCCCGCTGCAAGAAAACAGCCGAGGTGCGTGCCGCAGCAGGCTGCCGGGCGAGATAACGCAAAAGCAGCTTGCGAGAGTGATCGCCAAGCGGAACGACACGCTGCTTGTTGCCTTTTCCGTCCACGATAGCGTAACCGTCAGCGATGTGCAGCCGGTCAAGGGTAAGAGATACGACCTCGTGCAGCCGTAAACCGCAATCGAGCATGAGATAGGAATCTCTTGATAAAAAAGGACCGTGCATTTATCCTGTGGTGCCGTTCCGGCACTACGGCCATAGGAAAAAAGAAAACTCGCTCCGTGAAATAACGGGCGGCGGGACAGTTGATTTATAGTGGCTGTCCCGCTTTTTTCACATCTTTTCTCGAACAGTTCTTGAATTCGCCACAATTCTATGATATACTGTAGTTAACTGATTGGTTAGTTATCAAAAAGGAAGTGGCGTATATGAGAGCAACAGAGGAACAGCACAATGCACGCAAGCGCGAAATGATGGAAAAGTGCTTTGAATGCTATGCGGAAAACGGTCTGACGGGCACGGGCATCAAGGCTTTGGCAGCGGCGTGCGGCTGTACGACGGGCAATCTTTATTCGTATTTCAGCAGTGTGGACGAATTGATTATTGAGTCGACCGCCTACTGTATGGAAAAGGTCGAGGACGACTTTATGAAAAAAGCCCCGACCGACCCGAAGGACGCCATGCGGTTTATTGAGGAAGTCCCCTATTGGACGGCAAAAAGGCACGGCAAAAAGTACCGGCTGATGTATCAGATCTATACCCATCCGAAATATATTGAATACGGAAAGAAATTTTTCGAGGGTGTAAACGAGCGCTA
>JAJXDX010000232.1 GCA_021640185.1 Oscillospiraceae bacterium
ACCGTATTCGGACGCGAGATGATGCCGTTCTCTTTCCCGCTGTACGTCATGCACGCGGTGCATGAGCGCCGGGAAACGACGCTGGTGCCGCACGGGCACACCTTTGCGGAGCTGACCGTGGTATCCCGCGGGAGCGCCGTGCACCGGGTGTGGCTGCCCGACGGCAGCAGCTTTTCGTACAAGATCGTGCCGGGGCAGTTCTTCCTCGTCATGCCGGGGGAGGAGCACACGTTCGCGCTGGGCGAGGAGCCGCTGGTCGTCAGGAACATCCTGTTCGATCCGGCACTGACGCAGCATCTGCCGCAGCTGCTGATGCAGAACGTGCCGGAGCCCGGCACGTTCTTTTCGCCGGAGCTGCCGAGCGGCCGCCGTTATCCGCTGCGCCCGATCGAGGATCCCGCCGCGCTGTGCCGGGTGGAGGACACGCTGCGGCGGTTGATGCGTGATGCGTTCGCGCTGCCGCAGACCGGGATGTCCTGTCTGCTGATGCTTCTGCAGCTGATGAGCGAGCTGTCCGCCGCCGCACGGCAGCAGGAGAGCACGCGGCCTGCCTGCTCCGTGCGTATGCTGCAGCTGATCGACTATTTGCGGGAGAATTACAGCGAGGAAACTTCGGTAGCCCGGCTGGCGGAGGAGAACGGCTTTTCCGTGCGCAGCCTGACGGCGCAGTTCAAGGCTGCCACGGGCGAAACGGTCGTCGGTTTTTTGCAGCGCATCCGGATCGAGAAGGCGTGCTTTTTCCTGCGCTGCACCGATATGCGCATCACCGAGGTCGCATTGGCGGTCGGCTTTGGCGATCCGGCGTATTTCGATCGGCTGTTCCGCCGGCAGATCGGGGTCACGCCGACGCGCTATCGCGCGCTGACCTGCACCGGTGGGTGAGCGCCGGTCATTCCCGGTACACGATCCGGCCGAGCGCCGGCAGCGCCGGCAGGATGTCTTCCGCCAGCAGCGCGATCGGCGCGGCGGCCCACGGGTGGCAAAGGCTCGTATTCGCCTTTTGGTCCTTGCCCCACGCCTCGAAACAGGTCGTCGCGCCCTCGCGCACCATGTTCAGCCACGAATGCTCGCCGTCGTTCACGATCAGGCGGTACGCGTCCGCCGGACGCTTTTCATATCCGGGATCTTTTTATCTCCCGCACTGCTTACCTCCGGTACACGATCCGCCCAAGCTCCGGCATCACCGGCAGGATATCCTCCGCCAGCACCGCGATCGGCGCGCCGGCCCACGGGTGGCAAAGGCTCGTGTTCGCCTTCTGATCCTTGCCCCACGCTTCGAAGCAGGTCGTTGCACCCTCGCGCACCATGTTTAGCCACGAATGCTCGCCGTCGTTTACGATCAGGCGGTACGCGTCCGCCGGACGCCCCAGACGGCACAGTGCCTTCAGCACGAAATACGACATATAAACGCCGCAGCACAGCCCTTTTTCCATGATGAAGTCGCCGATGCTCTGCCGCCCCTGTGGCGGGCAGAAGCCGAAGAACGCGGGCAGCACGCTGCTGTGCAGTGCGTGGTGCGCCGTGTGCTCGCTGTCCCGATACAGCCCGGCCGCCGGATCCCAAAACGCGGCATCGAACGAGCGGATCAGCGCCGGGGAACGGCGCGGCGCGTCGATGCCCAAAATCGATCTGATCTGCTCGGTGCACTGCCATGCGCCGATATAAAAGGCGTTGAGCACGGCGTGCGCCGGGGAATCGGCCGCCATCGGCTCGGTCAGCGGGACGTCGTAGCCGTCGCGCAGCCCCTGCGGCCAGTCCACCAGATTCCATTTGTCGTTCACGCCGAAGAGCAGGCCATCCGGCCGGGCGAAGGCGGCAAAGTGATCCAGCATCCCCTCGCACGAGGCAAGGCAGGTGCGAAGGAACGCCCGGTCGCCGGTGAACTGATGATACCGCAGCGCGAGCAGCGGGAATTGCAGCGAATAATCGGCGATCTCCTGCATGAAGGAGCCGGGCGCGACCGCCATCAGCCCCCGGCAGATCCGCCCGGAACGGATCGTGTCCTCCAGTGCCTGCCGCAGCAGCGACGTGTCGCGCGTCAGGAGCGGGTGTACCGCGCCGATCACGGTCAGATCGCCGAGGTATTGTCCCTTTTCGCGCATCGGGCAGTCCACCAGCGTTTCCTGTGCACCGTATTTGACGGCGTTTTTGCAGATCTGCCACACCTGCCGCAGACGCTCGTCCGGCGTTTCCAGTGTACACAGGCCGTCGTCGAAGCGGTGGTGCCGGACGAGGACGCTCACGTGTTCGATCGTGACGCCCGGCTCCGGCAGCACGGCGGCGTAGCGGAACGCTTTGTAGTCGAACTGCCGGTGGGTGTTCTGCCCGTCGTGCAGCGTCCAATGCTCGTCACACAGGCAGTTGCAGCGCATCCGATAGCGCACGCGCAGTGGTGTTTCCTCCGTTTCTTCTCCGTGCAGGATGCGCACGCTCTGTCCGGCTTGGCCGCAGGCCGTCACGGTCAGATGCCCCGTGATCTCCTCGCCGAGATCCAAAAACAGGCCGCCGTCCGGCAGCGGTTCGGTCAGCACCGGCGCACGTTCCGAGAGCCAAAGCGGCTCGGTCGGCGTTTCGCACAGGACATGGTCGGTGTCGATCGGCACGGCGGGGGAGAAGTCGACCGCCTCCAGCCGTCCGTCGTAGTCGTCGACGAATGCCGTGTCATAGCCCAGTGTCCGGCGGCCGACGTAGGCGTGCAGCCGGCCGCACTGCCACGTGCCGTCCGTGCGGTCGATCACGCGCCCGGCGCCGTCGGTCACCTCGGCGATCAGGCCGATCCGCCGGTCACCGCTGGCGTAGGCGCGGCAGATCAGTCCGTGATAATATACCTCGGCCGTCAGCTCGTTCTCGCCGTCCCGCAAAAACGGCGCCAGGTCGTAAGCGTTCCAACGGTAGGCGAAGGCGTAGCCCTGCGTCGGCCCCATGCCGACCAGCCGGCCGTTGCAGAACAGCCGGTAGCTGTCATCCGCCGTGATCCGGATCCGCGCCTGCCCGTCGGCGGGCGCGGTGAACGTGTGTCGGTAAACGATGTGCAGGTTTTGCAGTTCCTTTGGCAGGTCGATCGGGATCGGCTGCCACTGCTTGTGGAGCACCTCCACCGGGCGCAGCCCGGAAAGCTCCTGCGGCACGATGAAGCGTGCCTCGGTAAACACCATCGTCTATGCTCCTTTCCTTATCGGCCGCCGTACAGCGCGCCGGTGATGCGGCACAGCAGCGCCGAAGGCAGCAGCCGCGCCAGCACGCAGACCAGCCGATAATCGGCGCGGATCGCGTACAGGGGTTTCACGCGGCGACGCAGGGCGATGCGCGCCACGGCGGCACCGGCCGCGTCGGCGGACATCCCGTTTTGCTCGTCGTGCTCCATCTTGCCGACGGAGCGGGCGATCCGTCCGCCGTACACGTCGTCGCCCGCGGCGGACTTTTTGCGCGCGGCGGTGAACCCCGTGCGGATGTCGCCCGGCATGACGGCGCACACCGACACGCCGAAGGGGCGCACCTCGCCGATGAGTGCCAGCGTGAAGGCGTTGATCGCCGCCTTGGATGCGGAATAGAACGCTTGGAACGGGATCGGCACCACCGCCGCGACGGACGAGAGGTTCACGATCCGCCCGCGGCTCTGCCGCAGGGCAGGCAGGCAGGCGCGGCACATCGCCGCGCAGCCGAGGAAGTTGACCGCCAGCTGCCGCTCAGCGTCCGCCGGGGCGGTATGCTCCGCGCTGCCGGAGATGCCGAAGCCGGCGTTGTTGATCAGGATGTCCAGCCGCCCCTCGCGCGCGAGCAGTGCGTCCACCGCCGCCGTCAGGCTGTCCGGGTCGGTCACGTCCCCGGTGAGATGGATCGGCCCGGATGCGCCGTCCTCTGCCGGATGACGGCTGACCTCGTACACCGTGCAGCCGCGGGCGAGCAGTGCCGCGGCTGTCGCCGCGCCGATGCCGGAGCTGCCGCCTGTGATCAGAACGACCGGGTTTTTCGTCGCTTTTTCCTGTCCTGCCATCGCGATCGCCTCCTGTTTTTCCTCATTATAGTCCATTTTTGCCGCCGTGTCGAGCGTTGGTCGCCGCCGCTCGGCAAAAAAATCGGATAATTTTTTCACAAACTACTTTTCGATCGCCGGATTTGGTGGTATAATACATCTTGTAGGAATATGTCGGACGCAAGTCCGGCCGTCAATAAAACATCAGGAGGGTCATATCATGCCATTGGTCAACACGAAAGAGATGTTCAAGAAAGCCTACGAGGGCGGCTATGCCATCGGTGCGTTCAACGTCAACGACAT
>JAJXDX010000233.1 GCA_021640185.1 Oscillospiraceae bacterium
ATACCGCACGCTGCTATATCCTTGACGAGGTCATGCTCAAGGCGATCCCGGCGGTGCGTCCGGAGCTGTCGAAGTATGCGCCGAAGATGCTGAGCACCAAGATCGACACCGACAAGATCGGCGGCGTGATCGGCAAGGGCGGCAAGGTCATCCAGCAGATCCAGAGCGAGTGCAACTGCTCGATCAACATCGAGGAGGACGGCACCGTTTCCATCCTCGCGACCGACATCGACGATGCCCGCCGCGCGCTGCAGGTGATCGAAACGATCGCGAAGGATCCGGAGATCGGCGCGATCTACAAGGGCAAGGTCACCCGCCTGATGGCGTTTGGCGCGTTCGTCGAGATCGCGCCCGGCAAGGAGGGCCTTGTCCACGTGTCGAAGCTTGACCTGCGCCGTGTGGAGCGCGTTGAGGACGTCGTGGCCGTCGGCGATACGATCGCCGTCATGGTCACCGAGATCGACGAGCAGGGCCGCATCAACCTGTCGCGCAAGGACGCCATCATCAAGATGGAAGGATTGGACCCTGCCGACTATGCGTCTGCGCCGGCGCCGCGCCGTGAGGGCGGTTTCCGCCGCGAGGGCGGCCGCGGTCCGCGCCGCGACCACAACGCCTGATCCCAGACGAGACCACGTGTCGCCCGGCTGCAACGCAGCCGGGCGGCCTGTTTTTCCGCCGGTGGGCGGATCGGGGCTTGCGTCCGGCGCAAAAATGTGGTACACTACGGCATGAAGGGCAGCGGCCCGCGGGGGATGACCTCCGGAGAAACACGAAGGAGGAACGAGCCATGGCAGACACGCCCATTCAGCTTTTCTGGCAGCCGGAGGCGATGACCGAGCCGATGGTGCTGCCCGCGCGCGTCGCGGACGAATTTTTGTCGGCGGATGCCGACAGCCTGCGCGTGCTGCTGTGGGCATCGCGGCATCATCTGGCGTTCGATCCCGCGGCGTGCGGGGCGGCGCTGGGCCTGCCGCCGGCGGTGTGCACGGCGTGTATCCAAACGTGGATCGACCGCGGCGTGCTGCGCCCGCCGATGAAGGCGCAGCAGCCGACGGCTCCGGCGGCGGCTCCCGCCCGGCCGGCCGGGCGGCCGATGCCGGTCAAGCCGCTGATCGGCGAAGTGCTCGCCTATCAGCAGGCGCACCCGGATTTTTCGTCGTTCGTCGGCGAGGTATCGGTGCGATTGGGCAAGCCGGTAGGCCATGCGGACACCGCCACGCTGCTGTATCTGCTGGACACCGTCGGCCTGCCGCCGGAGGTCATTTTGACCGAGGTGATGTATGCCGTATCGCTTGGGCGCGGGAATATGCGCTATATCGAAAAGATCGCGCTGGACTGGGCAGACAAGGAGCTGACCACGCTTGCCGCGGTAGACGAGCACATCCGGTATCTTGAGCGCTGCCGCAAGGCGGCGGTGCGGGTGCAGACGGTGCTGGCGCTAGATCATCCGCTGACGGCGGCGCAGGCGCAGCAGGCGGAACTGTGGATGGACGGGTGGCAGGTGCGCGAGGATATGCTGCGCCGTGCCGCGCAGATGACCGTGGACAAAAAGGGGCAGCTCAACCTGTCTTATCTGGGCGGGATCCTTGCCCGCTGGCATGACGAGGGCATCGACACGCCCGAAAAGATCCCGGAAAAACCGGTGAAAAAGCGCGGCGCGGCCGCGACCGATCCGGAGCAGAGCAGCTTGGATCTGGGTGCGCTGGACGAGCAGATGCAGCGCTATACGCCGGTGATCCGCAAATAAATACGCAAAGGAGAGAGGAAGATGGCCTACAGCCCGGAGGTCGTCCGCGCGGCGCGCGAACGGCTGGAGGAGCGGCGCACGCGCGCCGTGACGCAGGCGGCCGAGCGCGAGCGCGCACTGTGTGCGCAGTCGCCGAGGCTTGCACAGATCCGGCGGCAGCTGTGCGAAACGCTGCCCCGGCTGACGAGCATCATCCTCTCCGGCGGCGATCCGCAGGCGCTGGACGAGGCCCGGCGCGAGAATTTGGCCTTGCAGGAGGAGCAGGCGGCGCTCCTGCGCAGCCTTGGGGTGGAGAGCGGCAGCTTCGAGCCGCAATACACCTGCCCGGTGTGTCAGGACACCGGCTATGCCGAGGGGCATATCTGCGCCTGCTACCAAAAGTTGCTGCGCGAGGAGGCGTGCCGCCGCCTGTCGTCGCTGTCCGCACTGAAGCTGACCGACTTCGACGACCTCGATCTGACCGTGTATGACGACACCGTCGACCAAAAGCTGGGCGTTTCGCCGCGCAAGCGGATGGCGGACATCATCGCCTACTGCCGCAGCTATGCGCAGGATTTTACGCCCGCATCGCCGAGCCTGCTGTTCCAAGGCGCGACCGGCACGGGCAAGACGCACCTGTCGCTGGCGATCGCCCGCACGGCGGCGGAGCGGGGGTACGGGGTGATCTACGGCTCGGTCCAGCCGCTGCTGCGGCGCATGGAGGGCGAGCATTTCGGCCGTACCGACGGCGATACCGAGGAGCAGCTGATCGCCTGCGATCTGTTGGTGCTCGACGATCTGGGCATGGAGTTCGACAGCCCGTTCTACCGCACCTGTATCTACAGCCTGCTCAATGACCGGCTGCTGGAGGGGCGCCCCACGATCGTCAGCACGAACCTGTCGTTTTCCGCGATCGGCGAGCGCTACGGCGATCAGATCGCCAGCCGCATCGTCGGCGGGTTCGAGCTGCTGATGTGCGTCGGGCGCGACGTGCGGCAGATCATGCGCTATCGCGCGATGCACTGATCCTTCGTCCCCCTGCCGGCGGCGCCGGCTGACGATATAAACCATGCTCCGCTGTGGCGGAGAGAACGGGAGGAACATTCCATGGGCGATATCTGTATGGGCTGCATGAACCCGCTGCCGGACGGCAGCGAGAAATGCGCCGTCTGCGGTTATCCCGCGAACGGGCAGAACCCTGCCCACTGCCTGCCGGTGCGCAGCATCCTGCAGGAGCATTATCTGATCGGCCGTCTTGTGCACGAGGGCTGCGACAGCTTGGTGTATCTGGGGTTCGACCGGCAGCTGAAAGAGCCGTGCTTCATCCGCGAATACTATCCGAGCGGCCTGTGCGAGCGCGGCGCGGACGGCACGCTTGCCGCCCTTGGCGGCTGCGAGCGGCCGTATGCCGCGTATCTGGAGGATACGCGTGCCTTGATGCGGGCGCTGGCCCGCGTCAAGGATCTGCCCGCGATGATCCCGGTGTACGACATCTTTGAGGAGAACGGGACGGTCTATGCCGTGTCCGACTATCACGAGGGCACGACGCTGACCAAAAAGATCGCGCAGGCGGGCGGCCGCCTGCCGTGGAGCGAGGCGCGCCCGCTGTTCATGACGCTGATGAGCTGTGTTTCGCAGCTGCACAGTGCACACATCCGCCATCTGGCGATCTGCCCGGACAACATCCTGATCGGGCAGGACGGCAAGGCGCATCTGCTCAACTTCGGGCTGGAGGCGGCGCGCAGCGCCGGCCACGATCTGGGGCCGGAGCTGCACGAGGGCTATTCCGCGCCGGAGCAGTACCGCATGGACGCGCCGATGACCGATGCCGCGGACGTTTACGGGCTGGCGGCCACGATCTTCCGCACCGTGACCGGCAACGTGCCGCCCGCGGGCGACCGCCGCGCGAAGGATTCCGACGATCTGTTCATGTCGGCGGAGATCGCCGAGGAACTGACGCAGCAGGTGTGCGTGGCGCTGTTCGGCGCGCTGCTGGTCGATCCGGCGCAGCGCACCCAAAGCGTCGCCCGTCTGCGCGAGCAGCTGAGCTTAGAGCCGAACCTTTCTGCCCTGCGTGACGAGGCGGAGGAGGACCGTGCGCCGCTGGTGGACGAAAAAGAGCCGAAAAAGGGCGTCAGCCCCGTGCTGATCGTGCTGCTGTGCGCGTTGGCCGCCCTGCTGGTCGCGGGCGGCGTGGCGGCGGTGCTGCTGCTGGGGGACCGGGGGCAGCAGAAGGATCCCGTATCCTCGAACGTCGTGCTGCCGACGCTGCCGGTATCCACCACCGCGCCCAAAAAAGAAACGAAATATGCCGTTCCGAAATTGACCGGCAAACTGTATTACGACATCGATACCGACGACCTTTCCGGCGGCATGACCGTCGAGATCCTGTATAAGCAGTACAGCGATAAGCCCAACGGCACCGTCATCTCGCAGGAGCCGAAGGCGGGCACCGGCGTGGAAAAGGGGCAGGTCATCAAGATCGTCGGCAGCTGCGGCAAGGACTATAGGGTGGTCGTGCCGGATGTGTCCGGCTGGAAGGAATAGCA
>JAJXDX010000234.1 GCA_021640185.1 Oscillospiraceae bacterium
TGTTAAGATAAGGATATGAAACGCTGTACGCATCTGCCGCTGAAGATCGCGGCCGTCGCCGCGGCGGCGGTGCTGATCGCGGCCGCCGATCGGCTCGGCTATGTTTGCCCCTTCCGGGCGCTGACCGGGCTGCCGTGTCCCGGCTGCGGGATGACCCGTGCGTGGATCAGTCTGCTGCACGGCGATCTGTCCGCGGCGTTTCGCTTCCACCCGTTTTTTTGGGCCGTCCCGGTGCTTTTGGTCTTTCTGCTTACCGCCGGCCGGCCGACCGGCCGGCCGAAGATCGACCGGGCCGTGCTGATCGCCGTGGCGGGCGGGTGGATCTTGTTCGCGCTGCTGCGCATGGTGATCCCGGCGTGGCGGCAGTTCCTTTGACGGTGAGCCGGATCCCGGTTCGTCTAATATACATACGGAGGTAAATATCATGTTCTGTCGGAATTGCGGTAATCAGATGGATCCGCAGGCGGTCGTCTGCGTGAAGTGCGGCGTTCCTGCCGGGCAGGGGAACAACTACTGCCCGCATTGCGGTGCACAGACCGCGCCGGATGCGGCGGTCTGCACCCAGTGCGGCGTGGCGTTCGCCCAGCCGGTGCCGGTGGGCGAGCAGAAGTCCAAGATGGCTGCCGGCCTGCTGGGGATCTTCCTCGGCGCGTTCGGTGTCCACAACTTCTATCTCGGCTACACCGGGAAGGCCGTGGCACAGCTGCTGATCTCTGTGCTCAGCTGCGGCATCTTTGCGGTCGCCAGCGAGATCTGGGGCCTGGTCGAAGGCATCCAGATCCTGACCGGCTCGATCAAGACCGATGCCAAGGGCATCCCGCTGAAGGATTGAGCCTAAGCACGAAAAAACACGACCCGGAGCGGCTTGCCGCTCCGGGTCGCGGTTTCAAACGGGGGGAGTTTGTATGACGCGGCGTTTGTTCGATGAAGATGCATATCTGTTCACCTTTTCCGCCGTGGTGGAGCGCTGCCGCGAAACGGCGGACGGCTTTGCCGTGCTGCTCGACGGCACGGCGTTTTTCCCGCAGGGCGGCGGACAGTGTGCCGACGGCGGGACGCTGTCCGGCCTGCCGGTGCGCGACGTGCGGCAGGAAGGGGACGAGATCTGGCATTTCGTGCCGCAGGCGCTTCCCGTCGGTCAGACCGTGCAGGGCGCGGTCGATCGGGAGGAGCGTCTTGCCCGGATGCGCAAGCATTCGGCGGAGCATATCGTTTGCGGACTGATCCACCGCGCCTACGGGTTTTCCAACGTCGGCTTCCATCTGGGCAGCGAGGACGTGACCATGGACATCGACGGCGAGCTGGATCGCCCCGCGATCGACGAGATCGAGCGGCAGGCCAACGCGGCGGTGCGCGCCGATCTGCCGGTGACGGCGCGCTATCCCGCGCCGGCGGAGCTGCGCGGGATGACCTACCGCGGCAAAGGCCCGGCGGACGGCGCGGTGCGGATCGTGACGATCGGCGACGTGGATGCGTGCGCGTGCTGCGCACCGCACGTTGCCCATACGGGCGAGATCGGGGCGATCAAGCTGCTGGAGGCCATCCGCTACAAGGGCGGGATGCGGATCCATCTGCAGGCGGGCGCGGACGCGACGGAGGAGGCTCGCCTGTGCTTTGCGCAAAACGCGCAGATCGCGGCGGCGCTGTCCGTGCGCCGCGGCGAGGCGCACGATGCCGTGCAGCGGCTGCTGTCGGAGCGGGACGCGCTTGTCCGGCAGCTGCGCGCCGCTCGGCGCGAGGGCGCGCTGCTGCACGCCGCCGCGGCCGAGATCCCGGTGTCCGGCGCGGCGTGCCTGATCCTGTCCCCGGCGGATGACGAGGCCGTGCGCGATGCCGCCTTGGCGCTTGCCGCGCGCGGGGCGCGGCTGTGCGCCGTGTTCTCCGGCAGTGACGGGCAGGGCTATGCCTACGTCGCTGCGGGCGGGGATGAGCTGCCCGTGTTCGCCCGTAGTCTGAACGCCGCGCTGAACGGCCGCGGCGGCGGCAAAGGGCCGCTCATGCGCGGGCGGGTGAATGCCGCAGCCGACCGGATCCGCGCATTTTGCGCCGGTTTCGGTGCGTGAGCGCAGTTTGGTGTTGCAAACGGCAAAAAAGTGTGGTAAAATACCTTGGTAATGCTGTTTTTCGGCATTTGCCGATGTTATTCTATATAGGTAAGGAGATATTGCCATGTCAGGTCATTCCAAATGGAACAATATCAAGCGGAAAAAAGAAAAGACCGACGGCCAGAAGGCCAAGATCTTCACCAAAATGGGGCGCGAGATCGCCGTTGCGGTGAAGGAAGGCGGCGGCGCGGATCCGAACTCCAACTCCAAGCTGAAGGATGCGATCGCCAAGGCCAAGGCGATAATATCGAGCGCATCATCAAAAAAGCGGCGGGCGAGGGCAATGCCGATAATTACGAGGCGCTGACCTACGAAGGCTACGGCCCCAGCGGCATCGCGCTGATCGTGGAGACGCTGACCGATAACCGCAACCGCACCGCGGGCGATCTGCGCCATTATTTCGACAAATACGGCGGCAACCTCGGGCAGACCGGCTGCGTCGGCTTCATGTTCAACCAGAAGGGCAAGCTGGTGATCGAGGCCGAGGGTCTGGATGAAGAAAAGGTCATGGAGGACGCGCTGGAGGCCGGTGCATCCGATTTCGCCGCCGACGAGGACGTGTTCGAGATCACGACCGAGCCGGAGGACTTCTCCGGCGTGCGCGACGATCTGGACGCCAAGGGCTACACCTTCATCACGGCGGAGCTGCAGATGGTGCCCGACGTGCTGACTGCCATCGACGATCCCGACGCGATCGCCAACATGGAAAAGCTGCTGGACGCCCTTGAGGACAACGACGACGTGCAGGACGTGTGGCACAACTGGGATCGCCCCGACGAGGACTGATCCGCCAAAGGATAAACAAAAAACGGCAGGGCTGATGCCCTGCCGTTTTTTTGATACAAGTTGGACACGAGCGTATGTTATCGTATCGTCGGTGCCA
The DNA here is from genome assembly GCA_021640185.1 of Oscillospiraceae bacterium. Classification (GTDB taxonomy): domain Bacteria; phylum Bacillota; class Clostridia; order Oscillospirales; family Acutalibacteraceae; genus UBA5905. The sequence goes on from JAJXDX010000234.1 coordinate 2,989, forward strand.
CAGATAGAAAGGAGGGAACGACATGGAAAAACTACCATCGGAACTGAAGCCTTTTTTGGACGGTGACGGCCGGGTGACGAGCACCCCGGCAAAATACCGCAAGCGGCTGCTGATGCTTTGGTATCTGGCCGATAAGATCGCGCCGGGAGAGTATACCGAGCCGGAGATCGGCGACGCGATCGACGCGTGGACGCTGTTTCGCGATCCGGCCACGCTCCGCCGCGAGCTAGTCGAAATGGGGTTCTTGGTGCGGACGAAGGACGGCAGCCGCTACCGGAGAACGGACGAATTTTTGCCGCCGGAGGCGTTCATCGCACGGTTCCTTTAAGGGGGATATCCATCATGATCGGCCGAATTTGCCGCATTTTCGCCGTCTGCCGAGAGAGGCGGCAGATCCCGGTGGGCAGGCAGGTGTGCGGCACGCTGCTATTGCTGCTTTTCGGGGTCGCCTCCGGCGTGTTCGCCAAATTTTTGGACACGACGCCCGCGAACGTGCTGCCCCGCGTGCTGGAAGTGCCGGACATCCGCAACGTTCTGGGCCGCTTTGCCGTGTGGGCGCTGATCGCCCTGTGCATCGCGGTGTACAGCAGCCGGGCACTCCGGGCCTCGCTCAACGTGTCCGTATTTTTCGCGGGGATGCTCGCCGGTTATTATGTGTATACGGCAGCGGCGGGCGAGATCGTTTCGGTCAGCTACGTCATGGTCTGGGTCGGCTTTACGCTGCTCTCGCTGCCGCTGGCGGCGTTGTCCGTTTTTGCCGCGTCCTGCGCCGCCTGTCGTTCGGCAGATCCACGCTGCCCCTCCTCGCTTTCGCAGTGGGTGAGGATAGCCGGCAGCAGGAGCCCTGCGATGTTCTCGCTCTCGTGCTGCGGGATCCCGCTGTTGCCGGTGAGCTTTTTCGTCTGCTCAGGTCGACCTCCGAAAAAGTATTTTGCCGCGGCTTTCTCCTGCGCGGGAGAGTTTGCGTAAAGCAGGGCTTGGGGACAGCGCTCCCCGACATGATCCCGACAGGAACAGAATGAACGGCAGGCGAGATCCGGCTCTGGCAATTCAGCTCAGCCTTTGTCGTAAGCTGCGTATTTCTTTCTTTTACAACCTACGACACCAGATGCCCGATAGATGAGTATTGACTGCATTAGCTTTTTCAATGCCCATGCTGTGATTCTTGGTCTAAGGCCGGTAGAAATCGCCGCTCCCGCATGATATGATAAATTTGAAAAAGTATTTTCCTGTCCACGCAATGAACGGCGATTTTTGTTGTCTATATAGGTGAAAGGCC
>JAJXDX010000235.1 GCA_021640185.1 Oscillospiraceae bacterium
TGCATTTTCAGCGCCCGCACGGTCGCCACCACCACCACGGCATCGGGCGACAGCCCCGCCATGCGGCACTTGATATCAAAGAATTTCTCGGCCCCCAGATCCGCACCGAAGCCGGCCTCCGTCACCGCATAGTCGCCAAGGCGCAGCGCCATACGCGTCGCGATGACGGAATTGCAGCCGTGCGCGATGTTCGCGAACGGCCCGCCGTGCACCAGCGCGGGCGTGCCCTCCAGCGTCTGCACAAGGTTCGGGCACAGTGCGTCCCGCAGCAGCGCCGCCATCGCGCCCGCCGCGCCCAGCTGCCCGCACGTCACCGGCTCGCCGTCGGCGGTGTAGCCGATCACGATTCGCGCCAGCCGCGCCTTCAGGTCGGCGATGCTCTCGGACAGGTAAAGCACGGCCATCACCTCGCTCGCCACGGTGATGTCGAAGCCGTCCTCGCGCGGGGTGCCGTTCGTCGGTCCGCCCAACCCGTCGGTGATGCGGCGCAGCTGCCGGTCGTTCATGTCCACGCAGCGCTTCCACGTGATGCGGCGCGGATCGATCCGCAGGGCGTTGCCCTGCTGGATGTGGTTGTCGATCATCGCGGCCAGCAGGTTGTTCGCCGCGCCGATCGCGTGCATATCGCCGGTAAAATGCAGGTTGATGTCCTCCATCGGCACCACCTGCGCATAGCCGCCGCCCGCCGCGCCGCCCTTGACGCCGAAAACCGGCCCCAGAGACGGCTCGCGCAGCGCCACCACGGCCTTTTCCCCGATGCGGCGCAGCCCGTCCGCCAGCCCGATGGTGGTGGTCGTTTTGCCCTCGCCCGCCGGGGTGGGGCTGATGGCGGTGACCAGGATCAGCCGGCCGGCCGCGCCGCTCTTTTGCAAAAGCGACAGCGGCAGCTTTGCCTTATACCGCCCGTAGGGCGTCAGATCGTCCGCGGCGATGCCGAGCTCCTCGGCGACCTGGTCGATCCGCCGCATCCGGCAGCTCTGGGCGATCTCGATATCGGATAAGTAAGTCATGATGAACACTCCTCGGTAAAGATCATACGATATACCGCCGCAGGCCGGGGATCAGTCCAATCGCCGCCGACACGGCCAGCGAAAGGACAAAGATCAGCAGGCTGATCAGCGGCACGGACACGATCGGCTTCCACCCGTGCGCCAGCGGCACGATGCCGAAATGCAGCTGGAGCTTCTCCAGCACCATCACATGGACAAGATACGCACCGAACGACCACTTCGACAGCGCGGCGATCACCCGCCGCAGCCGCGGCCCCGGCGAAAACTGCCGAAAGACCCGGCCGAAGGATACGAACATCCCCACGGCAAAAAATAACACGTTCACCGTCGATTTGTTATAGAACATCCCGCCGGCCGCGCCCTGCCATGCCGCCACCAGCCCATTGGCCGCCACCGTCACGGCGGCGCCCAGAAGCCCCAGCACGCACAGCAGCCACTGCGTGCGCGGCCGCAGGACGCTGTGCAGCAAAAGATGCCCCAGCAGGAAATAGATCGTGTAGCCCATCGGCAAAAACAGGTCCGCGTGGTCCACCACCGTGCGCAGCGCACCCGCCCAACGGCTGCTGCGCAGCGCAAGCAGCTCCAGCCCCTGCGGGAGCAAAACAGAAAATATCAGCGCCAGCACAAGGAAATACCGCAGCAGATACGGGTCGGCCGCGATCCGGCGCAGCAGCGGCAGCAGCAGGTACATCCCCGCGATCATCACGATGAACCACATATGGTACTTGCCCGTGATGAAACGGTACAGCCCGTCCTTCAGCGGCAGGCAGCGGCGCACGCTGTCGCCCGCATATACCGCGCTCCAAAAGATATAGGCCGTCGCCATGCGCAGCACGTATTTGGAAAGCAGCTTTTTTACCGGGATGTCCCTGTCCAAAAACAGCGCGCCGCTGATCATCACGAACACCGGCACGCCCCAGCGCGACAGGGCGTTCCAAAAATTCAGCGACTGCCAAGCGGTCGTGCGCACATCGGTATCATACCACCCCTGCGCGCTGACGTGCAGCACCACGATCGCGAACGTGGCCAAAATGCGCAGCAGATCCAAAAACCAGATGCGCTGCGGGCGCTCCTCCGCCGCCCACGGGACGGCGATCTGTTTGCTTTCATCCATCTTCTCCTCGTTCCCGCCGGGTCCCTTCTCCGGCCAAGCAAGCGCTGCCGGGCATGGCCGTCGGCTTTTTATCCTATATTATAGCGGCGCCGGGCATGATCGTCAACCGTTTCCATTGCCGTCCGTTTGCCGCCAGCCCCTGCCTGTAACGATATAAGCGGATGACGAACACCGATCCTTGGCAATTTCTCTAGGCAGATCGCCCAGATCGGCATATCCCGATCTGGGCAAGGCGCACGAACATTGGCCGATAGCATTGCAATTTCGGCAAAAGAGAGTATAATAAGTACAAAAGGTTACAAGTTGTAACCTTTTGTCACACACCAAATCGAACGATCGGGAGGGAGCGCTATGCCGAAAAATCAAAGCGACCAAAGCGGAAAAAGCAGCCTGCTCGCCCGTTTATCTGACGGAGCCTACCGTTTCTTCTACACCGTCGGTGCACAGGCCGCGCGGCGTTTCGCCCGGCTGCGGCGCACCGTCCGCCGGACGTGCGCACCGGCGCACCGCCGCATCGCAAAGCTGTGGCGCGCTGCGGTGCTGCTGCCGCTGCACCGCATGGCGCGCAGGCACCACCTGCTGCGCCGCCGCCTGAAAGCCGGCGGACGGAAGCTGCGTCAGGCTGCGGGCAACGGCATTTTTGCCGTATTCTCCTGCTTTGGGCGGCTCGTGCGCCGCGCCGTGCACTGCTATCGGGGCGAGCTGCGCACCGCGCTCGGCATCGCCGCGCCGCTGACGGCAGCGGCCGTGCTGGCCGTCACCGTTTCCGTGTGGACGAATATGGAGTTCTGCCTGTCGCTGACCTATGCGGGGCAGCAGCTGGGCTACATCGATGACGAGATCACTTACGAGCAGGCGGCCGTCATGGCCAAGGAACGCGTCGTCGACATCAACGACGCCTTCTCGGTCGAGGCCGTGCCCACCTTGGCGGTCACGATGCAGGGCAGCACCCCGGTGCTCGATAATGCCGAGCTGTGCGACGCGATCCTGCGCACGGCGGGCGATTCCATCGTGGAAGCGACCGGTCTGTATGTCGACGGCGATTTCCTCGGCGCGATGGAATCGGGCAGTGCGCTGACCGCCCTGCTCGACGGCATCAAGAGCGCCTACTACGACGTCAGCGACAAAAACCAACGCGCCGAGTTCATCCAGTCGGTCACGACGCTCGACGGCCTCTTCCCGGCCGAAACGATCGTCACCGCCGATCAGCTCAAGGCAAAGCTGACCAGCGAGGCGGTGGTCGAAAAGACCTACACCGTGCAGGCAGGCGATTCGATCAGCCGCATCGCCTCCAAAAACGACATGACCATGGCGCAATTGCGCGCGATGAACCCCAAATATGCCGATCCCGACATGGTGCACATCGGCGACGTGTTCGTCGTGCAGCGGCCGCAGCCGTTTTTGCGCGTCAAGGTCATCAAAACGATCTACTATACCGAAAAAATCGACTATAACACGCAGTATAAGCAGAACACCGATAAGCCCGTCACCTATTCCAAGGTGCTCACCAAGGGCGTGGAAGGCAGCCGCGACGTCGTGGCCGAGGTCACATACCTCGACGGCAGCGAGACCGGGCGCGAGGTCGTTCAGACCACCGTCACGAAAGAGCCGGTCACCCGCGTGATCGAGCGCGGGACGAAAAAGGTCATCTCCAGCGGCGGCACGGCCGTCGTGCAGGGCGACGGCAAAACGACCGGCACCATGATCTGGCCGGTGCCGATCTGCCACAATATGTCCCGCGGCTACAAGAGCGGTCACTATGCACTGGATATCGCCAACGGCCCGGTCACCGTCAACGGCAAGCCCGCGCTCGCCGCGGACGGCGGCACGGTCATCAAGGCGGCCACCGGCTGGAACGGCGGCTACGGCAACGTGGTCATGATCCAGCACAGCAACGGTCTGGTCACCCTATATGCGCACCTGCGCTCGATCCAAGTCGTCGCCGGTCAGTATGTGTCGCAGGGGCAGCAGATCGGCCTGATCGGCTCCACCGGCAACTCCACCGGCCCGCACCTGCATTTCGAGGTGCGCAAAAACGGCGTGCGCGTCGACCCGCTCAAGTACGTCACCCCCTGAC
>JAJXDX010000236.1 GCA_021640185.1 Oscillospiraceae bacterium
GACCACACCCGTGCGGGTGCGGTCTTTTTGTTGCATATGGATGCCGCAGGTCAGTCGGTGACGAACGGCACGAGAGCCACCTGACGCGCACGCTTGATCGCGACGGTCAGCGCCCTCTGGTGACGGGCACAGGTGCCGGTCACACGGCGGGGCAGGATCTTTGCCCGCTCGGACATATACCGGCGCAGCCGGGCAACGTCCTTATAGTCGATATATTCTACCTTATCGACGCAGAACTGGCACACCTTGCGGTGGCCCTTGCGGCCGGAGCGCATCGGGCGCTCGGGTCTTTCGCTTCTTTCAGCCATGGATGGATCCTCCTTTGCACAAAGATCGGCAGGCTACACAGATCAGAAGGGCAGCTCCTCGTCGCTGAGGATCTCCTCGAAATCGCCGGTGCTGGCGGTGGAGAAGGCCGGTTTGGGCTGCTGCGGGATCTGGGAGTCATAGCCGGGAGCCGGAGCAGCGGACTGGCCGCCCTTCGGCTCGCAGAATTCGGCGTTGTCGATGACTACCTCGTAGGAAGTACGCTTACTTCCATCGTTGGCAGTGTAGGTGTCGGATCGCAGGGAACCCTGCAATGCGATGCGGTTGCCCTTGCGGAAAAAGCGGGTGATAAACTCTGCCGTTTGACGCCACGCCACGCAGTTGATGAAATCTGCTTGCCGCTCCTGATCCTTACCGCGGAAGTTGCGATCGACCGCCACTTGGATACGCGTGACGGAGATGCCGCTTTGCGTCGTTTTGAGTTCCGGATCAAAGGTCAGCCGGCCGATCAGACAGATCGAGTTCATTGCAGTCCCTCCTTATTCCTCGTTTTTACGGACGACCATGGAACGCAGCACGCCGTCGGTGATACCGCTGACGCGCTCCAGCTCCGCCGGGAAAGCGGCACCGCTGACGAAGTTGTACAGCACGTACCAGCCCTCCGCCTCATCGTCGATGAGATAAGCAAGCTTGCGCTTGCCCCAATCGTCGACTTCACCGATCTCTGCGTTCTGCTCGATCAGCGCACGGAATTTCTCCTTGAGCTCGGCGACTGCGTCCTCCCCGTTTTTCACGGAAAAAACGAACAGTGCCTCGTAGGATGCTTTGACTGTGGGCATTGTTTGCACCTCCTTATGGTCTGATGGCCTTATCTCTTTGGATAAGGCAAGGATGTCCACATTCATGAACCATGTTATTATAACAGATGACAAGCAGATCGTCAAGCCAAAAATCGGCTTTTTTTCCTTGGGCAGGCGAACGCGGTGCGGCGGCATAAAGCGCCTGCCGTCCGCATAGGGATAGAACGGAAACCACCAATGACGAGCGGAGGAAACGACATGGAAAATGCGAACAGCCTGTATCAGGATATGGCGGCGCGCACCGGCGGCGACATCTATCTCGGCGTGGTCGGACCGGTGCGCACGGGCAAATCCACCTTCATCAAACGGTTCATGGACACGCTGGTGATCCCGCACATGACCGATGCGTCGCGGCGCGAGCGCGCGACGGACGAACTGCCGCAGTCGGCGGCGGGGCGCACGATCATGACGACGGAGCCGAAATTCATCCCGGAGCAGGCGGCGCAGATCGCGCTGGACGGGGTGACGGGGCTGCGCGTGCGGCTGATCGACTGCGTGGGCTATCTTGTCCCATCGGCGCTGGGCTACATCGAGGAGGAGCAGCCCCGCATGGTGAAAACGCCGTGGTATGACGAGGAGATCCCCTTCAACATGGCGGCGGAGGAGGGCACGCGCCGCGTGATCACCGACCATTCCACCGTGGGGCTGGTGGTGACGACGGACGGCAGCATCACCGACATCCCGCGCGCGGAATATGCCGAGGCGGAGGAGCGTGTGATCCGCGAGCTTCAGGCCATCGACAAGCCCTTCACGGTGCTGCTCAATACACAAGATCCCACAGATCCTGCGGCCGTCGCACTGGCCGAGGAGCTATCTGCCCGCTACGGCGTGCCGGTGCAGCCGGTCAACTGCCTGACCATGGGCGAGGACGAGATCCGCGCCATGCTGGAGGCGATGCTGACCCGCTTCCCACTGCGCGAGGTGGGGATCGATCTGCCGGGCTGGGTGATGCGCCTAGATCCCGCGCATCCGGTGCGCACCGCCGTGACCGATACGGTGCGCCGGGCCGCCGAGCGTGCCGAGCGGGTGGGCGACACCGCCGCTCTGGCCGAGGGGCTGACCGGCTGCCCGTACATCGACCGCGCCGAGGTGACGGGCGTGGATCTGGGCACGGGCGCGGCCACGATCTGCGCGGTGCTGCAGCCGCAGCTGTTCTATCAGGTGCTGGGCGAGGCGACGGGGCTGGAGATCGGCGACGAGGGCGCGCTGATGTCCTGCCTGCTTGACATGACCACCACGTGCAAAAAGTACGAAAAGGTGCGCGCGGCGCTGGAGCAGGTGGAGCAGACCGGCTACGGCATCGTGATGCCGGAGATGGAGGAGATGACGCTGGAGGAGCCGGAGATCATCCGCCAGAGCGGGCGCTACGGCGTGCGGCTGCGCGCGTCCGCGCCGTCGATCCACATGATGCGCGCCGACATCCACACCGAGGTGTCGCCCATCGTCGGCAGCGAGCGGCAGAGCGAGGAACTGGTCGATTATCTGCTGGGGCGTTTCGCGGAGGAGCCGTCGGCGATCTGGGAGTCGAACATCTTCGGTACGTCACTGTACGGTCTGGTCAACGAGGGGCTGCACACCAAGCTGTGGCATATGCCGGAGGATGCCCGCGCCAAATTGCGCGAAACGATCGAACGGATCATCAACGAGGGGTGCAACGGGCTGATCTGCATCATCGTGTGACGGGAAACGAAACGGAGGGGAAACGCCATGGTCGAACAGCCGTGGAGCAGCGGGCGCACACCGCCGGCGGGACGGCAGAACGGCCGCTATCCGTCCGGGCGTATGCCCGCGCGTGCGCCGGAGCGTATGCCCGCGCGTTCGCGCGCCGAACGGCGCGGCACGGCGCGGGACGGGGATAGCGAAAAGGCCGCGCGCCGTCCGCGGCGCGGCGGCGTGCTGGCCGTGCAGTGCATCGCGTGTGCGGTGCTGGTGCTGCTGGCGCTGCTGCTGCGCGCCGCAGGCGGCGAGGCGTTCGCCGAATTGCGGCGGCGCTTCAACGACGGTGTGGCGCGCAACGAGCTGCTTTCCGCCCTTGCCGCTCTATGGGACGGCGACCCGGAAAGCGCCGTGTCCGGCGTGCTGCGGGAGCAAAACGACGGGATAGCCGATGCGCCGGAAAGTTCTGCGCCGGACAGTTCCACGCCGTCGAACGACGGCGGGACGTCGGGCGACAGCGCAGCGGAAAGCAGCAATGTGCCGTCTGCAGCAGGCACGTCGCCGTCTGCCGCGCAGACGGCGGGCTTTGCGCCGCCCGCGGGGGCGGCCGCCGTCGCGCTGACGGTGCGCGGGCTGCCGGTGCCGCCGCTGCCAAGCGGGACGCTGACCTCCGGCTACGGCTACCGTACCGATCCGCTGACCGGGGCGCGCGCTTTCCATCGCGGCGTGGACATCGCCGCGCCGGCGGGCACGCCGGTGGCGGCCATGCTGTTCGGCCGCGTGGCGGCGGTGGGCGAGAGCGGCAGCCTGGGCCATTTCATCCGGATCGACCACGGCGACGGCGTGGAGGTGCTGTACGCCCATTGCAGCCGGGTGCTGGCGGCCGAGGGCGCCGTGGTGCGCGCGGGGGAAACGGTGGCGCTCGTCGGCTCGACCGGGCGGTCGACCGGTGCGCACCTGCACGTGCAGGTCAGCGCCGCAGGCACGGTGTTCGGCCCGGCACGGTTGGTGCCGCTGACCCGCTACGGCGGGGATGCGGCGCCGGATGCTTGAATTTGATCTGCGCGGCGTGCGCTGCCGGGTCAGTCCGCTGTTCCCCGGCCTGCTGGCGGTGCTGACGGCCGCCTCGCCCGATGCGGCGACGGCGGTGTGCGTGCTGGCCGCCGCCATGCACGAATGCGGGCATCTGCTGGCGATGGCGGCGTGCGGCTGCCCGCCGGACTGCCTGACCATGGGAGCCTTTGGGATGCGGATCGCCGCCGGCCGGACGCGACGGACGGGCTATGCGCGGCAGGCGCTGATCTTTTTGGCCGGGCCGCTGGTCAACCTCTTGTCCGGCGGGGCGCTGTGGCTGCTCGGCTGCCGCCGGGCGGCGGCCGTGCACCTGCTGCTGGCGGCGTTCAATC
>JAJXDX010000237.1 GCA_021640185.1 Oscillospiraceae bacterium
GCTGACCGAACAGAGTGCGGCCGAACGGATAGCTCCGTCGGCAACAAATATTCACATGGGGCAGCCGGAGGGCTGCCCCATGTGAGCCTGCCTGCCGGGTGCAGAGCGCCCGGCAGACAGGAGCGAAGGATATCGAAACTTACTTCGACTCGGTGGGCTCGTACGCGTTCTTGATGTTCGCGTACACGATGGCAGACATCGTGCTCCAGAACGGACCGGTCTTGTAGTTCTCGATCTTGGCGTTGTACACGTCGTAGTAGTAGTTGGAGTACAGCGGGATATCGGGCATCAGATAGTTCCAGCGCTCGATGTACGCCTTCCACCACGTGTTGTACTCGTCGACGGTCGTCGCATCGTACACCATCGCCATGGACAGGTAGTCCATGCCCAGCTTGTCGCCGGAAGCCTTCATGGCATCTTCATAGGACAGCTTCTTGTGGTTGCCGTCCTTGTCGTAGTACGGGAACGCCTTATCATACTCGTCATACAGCTTGTTGGACGAATAATCGAAGTACGCGGGATCGAGCGACCAGTTGTAAGCATAGTCATAGACGCTGCTGTTCCAGCCGGTGGCCAGGTTGTACATCCCGTAGGTCGGCGTGCCGCTGTAGCCGCTCTCGGTCTCGCGATAGATGTTGCCCAGCAGAGTCGTGAAGTCGCCCTGCGTGGCACGGATAGCCATACCGATGGTACCCATATCGCTGCTGTTGCTCAGCGTGGTCTTGAGCAGGTCGGTCACCGTGTTGGGCTGAGAGCCGAACCAGTTGATGACCAACGGCATATAGTAGTCGTTGCCGACCTTGACGGTGGCATAAGTGGTGCCGTCCTCGTTGGCAACAGACTTGTAAGCCTTGTTGACATCGGTCAGCGCATCGCCCTCGAGCTTCTTATAGCGGACGGCATCGACACCGGTCTGACCGGCGACGTACTTCTCACCCTTAGAGTTGTAGGTCCAACCGCCGGCCTCGAGCACTTCCTGAGCCTTGGTCGGTGCATAGGAATAGTCGGTCAGTTTGATGGTATCCTTGACCGCCTGCCACATGGAGAAGTCCGGAGAATAGGGGCCGTCGACGACGACACCGTAACCGCCGGTGAAGCTCTGCATGAACTCGTTACGGTTAAGGACATAGGCAACGGCCTGACGGACCTCGGCGAACATCGTCGGCCCGAAGTCGCACTCGAACTGGATCTTGCCGTAGCCGGCGCGCTGATAGTGGTTCTCGGTGAAACCGCCTTCACTGGCGTTGACGACATCGAGAGCCTTCTTGGTCAGCTCGCCGCCGGTGATGGCAGACAGCACGTCGATCTCGCCGTTCTTCAGCTGATCGAGCTGCGTTTCCTCGATGATCTTGGTGTACACGACGGTCGTGATCGAGGGCTTCTGGCCTTCGTAGTTGCCCGGGTACTCCTTGTTGATCTTCAGGACGGCCTGCTTCGTGCTGTCATCGTAGCTCTCGACGACGTACGGACCGGAGTAGGGATAATCCTTCCAGTTACGACGGGCGTTCTCGAGATGAGCAGACTTCGCATAGACCGGAGTAGCCTCCGTCGAGCCTTCGCCCTTGGCATACCAAGCATCGGTCAGATACGCGCCGTTACCGTCATCCTTGACTTCCACGCCTTCGCCGACGACCTGAGCCAGCGGGTACGGAGTAGCCGCGCCGTAGGTATCGGCAAAATAATAAGGATAATAGTCGGGGCCTTTGATCTCCAGAGAGAAGGAGTAGTCGCCGAGCTTGCGGACGCCCGCGAACTCCTTGGTCGCGCCTTTGGTCGCCAGATCCGCACCGCGATAAGCGGAGAAGGTGTCAAAGCCGACGAAGGCCTGACCGGTCTTGCCGGAATGCTTCGCATTCACCGAGACGGGCGTGCTGAACGCGAGGATGTAGGCAAGGTAGTTGTCCGCCTTGACCTCGGAGCCGTCGCTGAACTTCAGGCCCTGGTTGAGCTCGACAGTAACGACCAGGTTGCCGTCGACCTCTTTTTCATCGTGGCTCTTGACGACCGTCTTGTTCCAGACATAGCTGCCGTTTTTGTCGACCTCCATCGTGCTCAGGCCGATGACCAGTTTGTTGATGTCCTGATCGGCCGCGCCGGCAGAGCTACCGCCGAAGCCCGGCCAGATGAAGTCATTCGTCATCTCGGTAACGTTACCGACGATGATCTTGTTCTCGTTCTTCTCCGTCGAGCCGCAGCCGGCGAACAGGCCAACGACCATCAGAGCAACGAGAGCAAGGCTGATGAGTCTTTTTCCCATTTTTCTGACCTCCTTAATTGATCATATACGGCGCCGCGGTCAGTCGGCGTGGAAACGACCTGCACCGGCGGGGCTGCATATATTCACATTATAATCACGATCGTGTCGATTGTCAAGTGAAAAGTGAAGGAATGAAGAAAAAGGAGAGCGTACCGATTTTTACCGAGAAAGCGGTAAAACATTGATCCGCGCCCGCCAAAATCGCCCGTTTCCCCGGTCCTGCGGCCTTTTCGGCGCAAGGTTTTACTCATTCACCTTGCTGATGTTTTATCACTTTATTGCATGACTATGCAGTTTTTTCGCCGCATTCCTGCAGATCCGTCATACATTTTTCATTTTTCGCCTGCGAAAAAAGCTGTGGACGAACCGGAAAGATCGTGGTAAAATAAAGGAAATGCGATCACATCGACGACCGTACACGAAAAAGGAGCAAAAGCCATGCTGAACACGAACGAGCTGAGCAAACACAACCTGACGATGCTGACGGATTTTTACGAGATCACGATGGCGAACGGCTTTTTCACCACCGGGAACGGCGAGCGGATCACGTATTTCGATATGTTCTTCCGCACGATCCCGGACGACGGCGGTCTGGCCATCATGGCCGGCGTCGAGCAGGTGATCGGCTATATCAAGAACCTCTCGTTCACGGACGAGGACATCGAATACCTCCGCGCGAAGGGGATGTTCGACGAGCGGTTCCTCGCCTATCTGCGCGATTTCCGGTTCACCTGCGATGTGTGGGCGGTGCCGGAGGGCACGCCCGTATTCCCGCAGGAGCCGATCGTGACCGTGCGCGGCCCGGCGATGCAGGCGCAGTTCGTGGAAACGATGATCTTGGTGCTGGTCAACCACCAGTCGCTGATCGCGACGAAATCCAGCCGCATCGTGCGCGCGGCGCAGGGACGCCCGGTGATGGAGTTCGGCTCGCGCCGGGCGCAGGGCTGCGACGGCGCGATCTACGGTGCGCGCGCGTCGTATATCGGCGGCTGCTCCGGCACGGCCTGCACGATCGTGGACCGCGAGTTCGGCATCCCGGCGCTGGGGACGATGGCGCACAGCTGGGTGCAGCTGTTCGACACCGAATATGACGCGTTCAAGGCGTATGCCGAAACGTATCCGAACGCCTGCGTGCTGCTGGTCGATACGTTCGACGTGCTCAAATCCGGCGTCCCGAACGCCATCCGTGCGTTCAACGAGGTGCTGCTGCCCCGCGGCTGCCGCCCGAAGGGGATCCGCATCGATTCCGGCGACATCACGTACCTCAGCAAAAAAGCGCGCAAAATGCTCGACGAGGCCGGGTTCCCGGACTGCCAGATCACGGCCTCGAACTCGCTGGACGAATACACGATCCAAGACATGATCCGGCAGGGCGCGTGCGTCGACAGCTTCGGCGTCGGTGAGCGGATGATCACCGCCTCCAGCGCCCCGGTGTTCGGCGGCGTGTACAAGCTTGCCGCCGTAGAGGATGCCGACGGGACGATCCGCCCGCGCATCAAGGTCAGCGAGAACGTGGCCAAGATCACGAACCCGTGCTTCAAAAAGCTGTGGCGCCTGTACGACCGCGAGAACGGCAAAGCCGTAGCGGACGTGATCACCCTGCACGACGAGGTGATCGACGACACCGCCCCGTATGAGATCTTCGATCCGGAGCACATCTGGAAGCGCAAGATCGTGACGAACTTCCGCGCCGTACCGCTGCAGGTGCAGCTGTTCAAGGGCGGCGAGTGCGTGTACACCTCCCCCACCGTCGAGCAGATCCGCAACTACTGCAAAGCGCAGCTGGACACGATGTGGGACGAGGTGCTGCGGTTCGAGAACCCGCACACCTACTATGTCGACCTGTCGCAGAAGCTGTGGGACATCAAGCACGAGCTGCTGCTGAAATAC
>JAJXDX010000238.1:0-2340 GCA_021640185.1 Oscillospiraceae bacterium
TCCGCTGGCTCTCGCCAATTGAGTTCGCTGTACAATATGTTTGACAAACCTACAGCCTGCAAGAAAAACCGATCGTTCAGGTGTGTGGCGAAAAGCTTTTCACGTCTCTTACTATAGCACACAAGCGCGCGCTTGACAAGTGCCTATTCTGAAAAAATGTAAAAAAATCATGTGTTCCGGCAGGATCTGCCGGACCTTTGGTCGGCCTTTTGGCCGGCCAAAAGGCCGATGTGATATTTTGTCCTTAAAACATAAAGACGGCAAGGGCGAACGCAGAGCGGCGGTGCAGGGCCTTTTGACAGGAGCTTTTTACGATGTGGCGAAACGGATAATGATCCCTCTGCGGGTGATGCTGTCGACATAGGCGTATGCCTGATCGTTGACAAAGAGGTGCTGCACGGCGTCAGCCTGCGCATCGAGCCGGGGGCCGTCAACGTCCTCGTCTATCCGCCAGACAGCGGTAAGTCCACGGTCGCGCGGCCGATCGCTTCCCTTTGGGACGCGAGGGACGGCGCGCTGCTGCCGGGCGGCACGGATATCCGCACCCTGCTGCCGAAGGGATGCACCGACCGTGTCGCCTATGTGTCGCAGGACAACTGTTAGAGATAAAATGACCTGTCGCGCGGGCGTTCTGCTGTTTTTACAGATCGTTCACAAAAAAGGCTTGCATTTTTTGACCGATAGCGGTATACTGATTTAGCACTCTGCGATAGCGAGTGCCAAACTACGACGAAAAAACGAGGGATAGCTATGGCGAACAAGCAATTCAAGGCGGAATCCAAACGCCTGCTGGATCTGATGATCAACTCGATCTACACGCACAAGGAGATCTTTCTGCGGGAGCTGATCTCCAACGCGAGCGACGCGCTCGACAAGCTGTATTATCAGTCGCTGAGCGATGATTTGACCGGCATCGGCCGGGACGATCTGCAGATCCATCTGGCGGTGGACAAGGACACGCGCACGCTGACGGTCAGCGATAACGGCATCGGCATGAGCCGTGAGGAACTGGAGCAGAACCTTGGTACGATCGCGAAAAGCGGATCGCTCGCGTTCAAGAAAGAGAACGCGGACGCCGCCGACGTGGACATCATCGGCCAGTTCGGCGTGGGCTTTTATGCCGCGTTCATGGTCGCGGACTGCGTGACGGTGACCAGCCGCCGCTTCGACAGCGACGAGGCGTGGGTGTGGCGCTCGAAGGGCGCGGACGGCTACACCGTCACCGAGGGCGAAAAGGACGGCCGCGGCACGGAGATCTGCCTGCACATCAAGGAGAGCACCGAGGACGAGAACTATGACGAGTTCCTCGAGCCGTACCGCATCCGTTCGCTGGTGAAGAAATATTCCGATTATATCCGCTATCCGATCCGCATGGAGGTCGAAAAGACCCGCATGAAGGAAAAGGCGGCGGACGCGCCGGAGGATGCCGCACCGGAGTATGAGAGCTATACCGAGGAAGAAACGCTCAACAGCATGGTCCCGCTGTGGAAGAAGAGCAAGAGCGAGGTCACGCCCGAGGAGTACAATGCGTTCTACAAAGAGAAATTCGGCGACTACGAGGATCCCGCGCGCGTGATCTATTCCTCCACCGAGGGCGCGGCGACGTACAACGCGCTGCTGTTCATCCCGGCGCGCGCGCCGTTCAACTATTACACCCGCGAGTACGAAAAGGGCCTGCAGCTGTATGCCAGCGGCGTGCTGATCATGGACAAGTGCGCCGATCTCCTGCCGGACTATTTCGGGTTCGTCAAGGGCCTGGTCGATTCGCAGGATCTGTCGCTGAACATCTCGCGTGAGATGCTGCAGCACGACCGTCAGCTGAAGGTCATCGCCGGGCGGCTGGAGAAGAAGATCCACAGCGAGCTGCTGTCCATGCTGAACAACGACCGCGAGGCTTACGAGAAGTTCTTCGGCAACTTTGGGCTGCAGCTGAAATTCGGCCTGTATGCAGATTTTGGGATGCACAAGGACGTGCTGCAGGATCTGGTGATGTTCCCGTCCTCCGCGACCGAGGAGAAAAAGCTGACGACGCTCAGTGAATACGTTTCCCGCATGAAGGAGGACCAGAAGTTCATCTATTACGCCTGCGGCGAAACGGTAGAGAAGGCCGCCGCCCTGCCGCAGACCGAGGCCGTGGCCGAAAAGGGCTACGAGATCCTGTACCTGACGCAGGACGTCGACGAGTTCGCGCTCAAGGTGCTGCGCACCTTTGAAGAAAAGGAGTTCAAGTCCGTCAGTGCGGGCGACCTCGGGTTCGAGAACACCGAGGAGGAAAAGCCCGAGCCGACCGAGGACGACAAGGCGCTGCTGGATGCGCTGGGGCAGGCGCTTGCCGGCAAG
>JAJXDX010000238.1:2350-4147 GCA_021640185.1 Oscillospiraceae bacterium
GCTCAAGTCCCATCCGGTCTGCCTGACGAGCGACGGCGAGATGTCGCTGGAGATGGAGCGGGTGCTCAACGCCCAGCCCGGCGAGCAGAAGGTGCAGGCGGAGCGCGTGCTGGAGATCAACGAAGGCCATCCGATCTGGCAGAAGCTGCAGACGATCCGCGACGACAAGGAGCTGCTTAACTCCTATGCGTCGCTGCTCTACGGGCAGGCGCTGCTGATCGAGGGCATGAGCGTGGAGGATCCCGTCGCGTTCTCGAACGATCTGTGCAAGATCATGGCGAAGTGATCTTAGTATAATGCCGCACGGATATAACGGCGCGTATGATCCGAGCAGCAAAAGCGGTGCGGCCTTCGGGAGAAGGCCGCACCGCTTTTTCGTTTTTTGTCCGATCAGTAGCCGCACGCCTCGCGCACGAGGATGACGCGGATCCGGTCGGGATCGCGCTGGCGCGCGGTGACGAGGTATTCGCAGCACAGGCGCTGCGGGCTGTCGCAGCCCTCGGTCATGCCGCCGTCCGGGCACAGGCAGTGGCCGGTGGCGGCGCAGGGCGTGGCGCAGTGCAGGCGCACGGCATTTTTGGGCGCGGCGACGGTCTTGACCCGCCGCACCGCGGCCGCCAGATCCGGCACCAGCTTATTGATCCCGGCCACCACGATCGCACGGCGCGGCCCGTAGGCCAGCGCCGCCACGCGGTTGGCGTTGCCGTCGACGTTGTACAGCTCGCCGTTTGCGGTGACGGCGTTGGCCGAGCAGAGGAAAGCATCCGCCGTCAGCGACCGGCGCAGGACGTCCTCGCGCTGTTCCGGGCTAAGATCGGGTGCGAAACGGTCCAAAAAGCGGTACTGCCCGCTGCGCAGCAGGTCGAGCACGCCCGTTTCCTGCAGCGTGACCGAGCCGCCGACCGCGACGGAGCAGCCGGGCGTCAGCAGCGCCGCCACGGCGGCGGGGACGTCCGCTTTGCGGTCGACCACGGTCACGGCGATGCGGTTTTTCTCCAGTGCGGCGACGGCCTTTTCCAGCAAGTCGTTCATTCGATCTCCTCCTCGTTCCAAGTCAGGCAGACCGGACAGTGATCCGATCCGGCGATCTGCGGGCAGACGGACGCCCCGGTCAGCGCGGGGACGATCCGATCCGACGTCAAAAAGTAATCGATGCGCCATCCGGCGTTTTTCTCGCGGGCGCGGAAACGGTACGACCACCAGCTGTAGACGCCCGCCGCGTCCGGATAAAAGTGCCGAAACGTATCGGTGAACCCGCGCGACAGCAGGGACGAGAACGCGGCGCGTTCCTCGTCGGTGAAGCCGGCGTTGCCGCGGTTCTGCTGCGGGTTTTTGAGGTCGATCGGCTGATGGGCGACGTTGAAGTCCCCGCACACGATCACCGGCTTTTTTTCGTCCAGCGCGGCCAGATAGTCGGCGAATGCCTGCTCCCACGTCAGCCGGTAGGCAAGGCGCGTCAGCTCGCGCTGCGCGTTCGGTGTGTATACACATACCAAATAATAACTTGGGTATTCCAGCGTGAGCAGCCGTCCCTCCGTATCGTGCTCCGGCACGCCCATGCCGGCGGTGACGGCGAGCGGCTCGCGCCGGGCGAACACCGCCGTGCCGCTGTAGCCCTTGCGCTCGGCATAGTTCCAATAGATATGATAGCCGGAAAAGGCCGCGAGCGCGGCCGGGTCCAGCTGGCCGGCCTGCAGTTTCGTTTCCTGCAGGCAGATGAAGTCCGCGTCCTCGGCGGCCATCGCCGCCGCGAAGCCGTGGCCGAGGCAGGCGCGCAGACCGTTGACGTTCCATGAC
>JAJXDX010000239.1 GCA_021640185.1 Oscillospiraceae bacterium
ACATTCCCGAGGAATGGATCATGCCTATTATCGAGCATTATCATCTTAATGCAGATGAGCAAAGAGAACTTTTTGATGCGGTCGAGGCATCAAAAACTAAAGTGAAGATCGATCTATCTTCTGCAAGCAATACGCAGCGCCGCTTAGCCATACAGTTTCAACGTTCGTTCGAACAACTGGATGAGGATACGGCGAATGCGATCATTGAAATGCTCAACAAGGAGAGGACGTGATGGACGATGAAACCAAAGCGGTGAGCCGAAAGGAACTTCGCTTATGGGCGAAGCTTTTTCGAAAAATATGTGGCCTTTCGGAAAACGAGCCGGTCGATCCCGTTTTGCTCCTTGATCGGCTTCCGGATCTTGAGGGCTTTGATGATGTTCACTATGAGATCGTGTGTGATGAAACTTTGCCGAGCAATGTTCCGGCACAGTGCATAAGAGATGACAGCGGTTATATGATCCAGATAAAAGAAACGGTATATCTTGGCGCATATGAAAAACACGTCGGCGGCCATCGTGTGCATATCATGCACGAGATCATGCACGCATATGCGGATAAGCTTGACTTCAAGCCTATTTTTTCGCGAACATTGACAAGGAGCACGCCTTGTTATAAACGTTTAGAATGGATCGTTATGGCTCTTGCTGGTGAGGTCATGATGCCTTATGAGATGACGAGAGATATGCCGGTCGAGAAAATGATGAGATGTTTCGGCGTTTCAAAGGCAGCAGCCGAAAAACGTTTGAAATATACATAATGAACTAGAAAGGATGTGGTGGCTTTGCTTGCAAAAAAATACACTGTATAGGCCGTTGGCGCGGCAAATACAGTGCATTTCTCCGAATGTTGCCATTCGTAACTGTGACAGGTACATCATAGCACATTCCGGAGAAGATGGCAATAGGTAATAGCAGAAAATATTTTTGATCTTCCTGGAGGAAACGATGATGAGAAGTAAAACTATGCGTACTGATCCGCTCTTTTTAAGGAGCGGCTTTCCGGTCGTAGGACAATGGGATATCCCATTGGTAAAAAAGCAGGCCCTTCCCAGCAAGGAGATCCAACTTCTCGCTTGCTCGGATACCAGATCGCACGAAAACGCAGAGAACAGGCGAAAAGGAGTGCATTTTTTCGTCGATGACTACCGATTTGAAGGGGTCTACAGGGCGCCTGATCGTTCATTGCCGCGTTTTTCGCAATATGCATTTCTTTGCACTCCCGACTTCTCGACCTATGCCGATATGAGCATTTGGCGGCAGATCGAAAGTGTGGGAAAGAACCGATGGCTGGGCGCATACTGGCAGAGTAAAGGAAAAATAGTGATACCGACGATCAGTTGGGGAGATGCGCGAAGTTTTTCCTTTTGTTTTGACGGTGTAGAACAAGGCACAGTCGTCGCTATAGGGATGATCGGATGTAAGCGAGAAAAGCGTCGGTTCTTGCGTGGCTATGATGCTATGCTCGAAAGTATCCGACCGACGAAGATCATTTGCTTCGGTGAGCCGTTTCCGGAGGTGCGTGGTGACCTAATACCGATAAACTATCGCGCGTCGAGGGTGCGCGAAAGGGAGGTGCAGTGATCATGGGTGGAAGAGGTACCTTTGCCAATGGTCGCACAGTTGCTTATCGCTATGAAACGGTCGGTACCGTGAATGGCACAAAGGTCCTTCAAAAAAAGGACAAAAGAGAGAGTGCTGGGTTGCCGGAGGAGGCCCATTCAAGTTCTGCATATATTTTGTTGAACAGAAACGGCGAGTTTAAGCGGTACAGAAAGTATGCGCCCGATCATACCCCTCTTTTTGATATCGATCTCCATCCCGAGCCTAAAATAACCGGGGACAGAAACAACGTGTATCATATCCATTTTTATCGTAATGGCGTTAGGAATCTTGTCGGAAGGCGGTTAACAGATGAGGAATATCGTCTTTACCAGCCGATACTTGAGGAGGGGAGAAAATGAAAGGTGCGACTTTTTCGGAAGTATATGATGCGATATATTATGGGGCGGATATCGATATGCAGGGCAAAACGGCATTTTATCACATCTCATCTGGAAGAAACGAGCAACAAAAGCATTGCATTTCCGTCTATCTTTATGATGCACACCCCGATTTTGCCCCGACGGTATATCACAAGATATACGATGCCGAAAACGATGATGCGACCGTGTCGCTTGAACGGTTCATGCAGGCTCCTATTTTTGACGGACGATCGTTATACGAGGCAAAGGACGATATGACCGTCATTTATTTGTAACAAGCGGATGGAACGATAAACGCCCCCGGCGCTGCGCGGCTTTCGGCCGCGCGGCACCGGGGGCATTTTGCTTTTTGGGGGAGTTTATCCCTCGTCCGCCGGGGCGGCGGAGGGGAGATCCTTGGCCGGCTGTTCGGCGGCCGGTCGGCCGGCCTTCGGGAACGTGACGGTCACGGTCGTGCCGACGTCCGGCGTGCTGTCAAGGTCGATCTTGGCCTCCAGCGCGGCGGCGGCGTGCTTGACGATCGACAGGCCGAGCCCCGTGCCGCCGCAGGCGCGGGAATGGCTCTTATCGACGCGGTAGAACCGCTCGAACACGCGGGCGCGGTGCTCCGGCGGGATGCCGATGCCGCTGTCCGCCACGGTCAGCACGACGGTGTCGGGCTGCTCGCGCACGGTGATGTCGACGCGGCCGCCCGGTTTGTTGTAGCGGATCGCGTTGTCGGTCAGGTTATACACGATCTCGTACATCAGGCGGTGCACGCCGGGCAGGCGTGCGCCGCCGTCCGCGGTGACGGTCACGTCGTGCGCGGCGGCGCTCTCGGTCAGCTGCTGCGCCACGTCGCGGCACAGCGCGCCAAGATCGACCGTTTCGCGCGGCAAACGCCCGCCCGCGTTCTCGTCAAGCTGCGACAGGCGGATGATGTCCTCGATCAGCGTGACCAGCCGCGCCGCCTCGCTGCGGATCTTGCCCGCGAAGCGCGGTACGTCCTGCGGCGCGGCCACGCCGTTCTCGATCAGCTCCGCGCTGCCCATGATCGTTTGCAGCGGCGTTTTCAGCTCGTGCGATACGTTGGCGGTGAACTCCCGCCGGCTGCGCTCCGCCTGCAGCTGATCGGTCATGTCGAACGCGAGCACCGCCGCGCCGACCGTGCGCCCTTCGGCGCAGATCTGGCTGACATCGATGCGGTATTCACGGCCGCTGCGCTCTTCGGTGAGCGTCCCATGCCCGCCGTGCAGCGCATCCTCGATCGCCCGGCTCATCGCGGGCGTGCGGTCGAGGATGAGGAAATCATCACCGACGCAGTCGGCGGGCGCACCGTACATCACGGCAGCGGCGGGGTTGAGCTGCACGATCAGCCCCTTCTCGTCCAGCAGCACCAGCCCTTCGTTCAGGTCGTTCGTGATCTGGGCGAACTGCTCCGTGCGCTCCTTCAGCTCCAGCATCTGCGCACGCAGACGGCGGTGCAGGCTGTCGATCCGCCGCAGCAGGGGCGTCAGCTCATCGTAAGCGTCCTGCTCCATCGGATGATCGAGATCGAGCGTTTCCAGCGGCGCGACGATGCGCCGCCCCATCACCCACGCCAGCAGCGCCGACAGCACCACGGCCAGCAGGCATACGATCAGCATCGGCTGCAGCAGCCCCAGCGCGACGGTCAGGAAGCTCAGCTGCCCGGCGGAGATGCGCAGCACCGTTCCGTCGGACAGGCGCTGTGCAAGGTACAGCGTGCGCTCGGTCAGCGTGGCGGAATAGCGCGCGCTCTCGCCGTGGCCGGTCAGCAGCGCATCGCGGATCTCGTCGCGGTCGGCGTGGTTCTCCATCGCTTTGGCGTCCGCTCGTGTATCGAACAGCACCTGCCCGTCCGCAGCCACCAGCGTCAGGCGGTAGCCGCTGCCGAC
The DNA here is from genome assembly GCA_021640185.1 of Oscillospiraceae bacterium. GTDB lineage: Bacteria > Bacillota > Clostridia > Oscillospirales > Acutalibacteraceae > UBA5905. The sequence goes on from JAJXDX010000239.1 coordinate 3,880, forward strand.
GGCAGACAGATACTCGGTGCCCTGCTGCTCCACCGCCACGGCGGCCAGCCCCAGCTCGTCATGCAGCAGCTGCTTTTGCGCAGCCGAGGAGACATCGTACATGATCCCGGTCACGATCGCGGCGGTCATCAGCAGCACCGCCGCCGCCACGAGGAACACCGTGCGGAAGATCCGCCCGGTCAGGCTGCTGCCGCGGCGCTCGTCCGCCGCGGCGGGAGTGGCTTTCTTTTTCATTTCGGCACCTCCAAGCGATAAC
>JAJXDX010000240.1:0-3613 GCA_021640185.1 Oscillospiraceae bacterium
TTTCAGGTCTTCATGCAGAGTAAGAACAGATCGCCATATCATTGGTGTTTCCTCCCGATCACTTTAAGGTTTTGTCCGGCTTCGCCGTTTCTCTGCTTTATTTTAGCAGAGAAGCCTCCCTTTCGCAATGCTAAAAATTGTGTCATCAGCCAAAAATCGATCCGCCCGTTTTGAACAAAACAGGCGGATCGTTCAGTTTTGCAGGGCGAACAGCGCCTCGGACACGGCGCGGAACACCGCGGCGGCGGTCACGTTCGTGTTGTTCGCATCCTCGGCAAGCACGCAGATCACATAGCGCGGCGTGTCCGCCGGATAATATCCGGCAAACCAGCTCTGCACCACCGACTTCGTGCCGACGGTGCTTTTTTGCCCCGTTTCGGCCGTGCCGGTCTTGCCCGCCGCCGTAAACAGCTTCGACGCGGCGGCGCGCCCCGTGCCGTTCTCCAGCACGCCGCGCAGCATGGTGCGCAGGGCGGCGGCGGTGCTTTTCGTCATCACGGTCTGCCCAAGGCCGGTCGGCCGCGCGGTGACCGTCCCCTGCTCGTCGACGAGGCCTTCGATCAGATGTGTCGGCGGCATAACGCCGTCCGCCGCGACGGCCGACACCAGCTGTGCGATGTGCAGAGGCGAGGCCAGCAGATACCCCTGCCCGAACGACAGGTTCGCCAGCGCCGCAGGCGAGGAAAGCAGCTGTTCCTGCGCCGGCAGCACGGCGGAGCCGGCGGCCATCCCGTCCGCGACGGTCACGCCGCGGGCAAAGCCTAGGTCGCTCGCCGTGCGGCAGAGGGCCTGTGCGCCGACCTCCTGCGCCAGCTGGATAAAATACAGGTTGCACGAGCGGGCCATCGCCTCGCTCATCGTCAGGCGCTGATGCCCCAGCCGGTTATGGCAGTGGAACGTCGTCCCCTGCACGTTCAGGCTGCCCGCGCAGGTGTAGCGCCGGTCGGCCGGAATGCCGTTTTCCAGCGCGGCGGCGGCCGTCACGATCTTGAACACCGATCCCGGATCGTACAGGGACAGCGAGCGGTCGACCAATGCGCCGTCGTCGGCCGCGATGCTCTGTGCCACCGTGTCCGGCTGATAGGACGGAAAACTTGCCGACGCGCGAATCGCGCCGCTGTACGGATCCATCACCACGACGGCGCCCTTCGGCAGCATCGGTGCCGCCGCATCCTCCACGGCGGTCTGGATCGCTTCGTCCAACGTCAAGACGACACCGCCGACGCAGCGGCCGGTCGTGTCCTCGATCTGCGATCCGGCCCCGGCCAGATACCACCCGCGCGCATCTACCGTGAACACGACGCTCGCCGTCCCGCCGCAGCGCGACAGCAGGGCATCGAAAGACTTTTCTATCCCCGTCACGCCGCGGCCGTCGCCGTCGGTGTAGCCGATCACGTGCGGCGCCGGCAGCCGCGCGCCGTAGCGCACCGGCACGGAGAACAGCCGCAGCCCGTCGGACAGCGCGACCGGCCCGTTCAGCCGCACGACGCCGGGGCGACCGTTTTCTATGCTTTGCCGCAGGCTGTCGAAGCTGTTCGGCTCCGCCGTGCCGCGCAGCGCCGTCAGCAGCGCAGCATCCGGCGCGACGGCGGCGCGGTATTCCTTTTGTGCGTTGACCAGCGGCTGCATCCGCGTGTCATAGATCGTGCCGCGCGTCTGCGCCGCCGTCACGCGGTAGGTGCTCTGCCCCGCCGCCGTCTGCGCCGGATGCGTCTGTGCCAGATATAACAGCCTGCCCGCGATGCCGAGCAGCATCGCCATCAGCATCAGCAAAACGATTCGTGCCCGTTTGGCCATAAAAAGATCACCCCGTCCGGTCTTATATCCAAGACCGGGACGGGGTGCCAAGCGCCGTGCTCCGGCGCTTTCGCCGCCCGCGGGCAGGCGCTCTGCATCGAATGACACGCCCCGGTCTTTTACAAAACCAGTATGGGGCGATCTTACGCGATCTATTCCGCTTTCGTCGGACAAAACGGGCGGTCGCGGCCGGGTTTGGTGCTTTTTGCCGTATCATACCGCAGCAGCGTCCCGACGGGCAGCGCGTGCGGAAACGGCAGATACACCGTCATCATCGGGTGCGGCGCGACCTCGATCGGCTGTTTTTCGCCGTCGAACATCTCTGCCACTGTAAAGGCAAACGGCTTTTCGCCCGGTGCAAGCACCTCCAGCTCGTCGCCGATAAAAAAGCGGTTACGCTGGGTCACCTGCAGCAGGCCGTCCGCCCAGCCGTCCACCACCGCCGCGACGGCGTAGGCGCGGATGTAACCGCCCGCCTGCAGGTGCTGCCGCGGCATCCCGTAATAAAACCCCGTGCCGTAGGGACGGTGGCTGATCTTGCCCATCTCGTCAAGCAGCCACTGCGGCGGGACATAGGCCGGATCGCACCCGGAGGCGATAAAGCCGTCCACCGCCTGCCGGTAGGCGTTCGCCGTCACGGCGGTGTAGTAGGCCGATTTGGCACGCCCCTCGATCTTGAACGAGGACACCCCTGCCAGCGCCAGATCCGCCACATGGGCAAGCATGTCCATATCGTTCGCATTGAACAGGAACGTGCCCTCGTCGGTCTGCTCCAGCGTCATGGGCTGGTCGCGGCGCGTTTCCTCCACGATCTCGTACCGCCAGCGGCAGGGCTGCGCACATTCGCCGTGGTTGGCGTCGCGCCCGGTCAGATAGTTCGAGATGACGCACCGGCCGGAAAAGGACATACAGATCGCGCCGTGTACGAACGCCTCCAGTTCCAGCGCCGGCGGCGTTTTCTCGCGGATCTCGCGCACTTCTTCTAGGGAAAGTTCGCGCGCGAGCACGACACGGGACGCGCCCAGATCGTGCAGGGCGCACGCCGTGGCGTCGTTGACGACGCCAAACTGCGTGGACACGTGCAGCGCGCACCGCGGCGCATACCGCCGGGCCAGCTGCATCGTGCCCAGATCGCCGATGATCAGCGCATCCACGCCGATATCGTCCATAAAGGACAGATAGTCCGGCATCCGTGCAAGATCCTTGCACCGCGGCAGGATGTTGCACGTGACGTACAGTTTTTTCCCCGCCGCATGGGTGCGCCGCACCGCGTCGGTCAGGCCGTCGGCATCGAAGTTGGCGCACGCGGCGCGCATCCCGAATTCGCGCGCCGAAACATACACCGCATCCGCGCCGAAGCGCAGGGCGGCGGTCAGCCGTTCGCTGTCCCCGGCCGGGGACAGGACTTCCGGACGAACCATCGGCATGGGTGACCTCCATTCGACAAGGTCGGGCGGAGCATCCTCCGCCCGACCGATAACGTTATTCGTTGAACGCTCGCACAGACCGGCAGATGAGCAAAGCCTCCGCCGGTCTGCAAAACTCGCTTTGATGCGGATAGATCCGCATCAAAGCGAACTGACATTGACGGGCTTCATCCTACCGTCTTGTACAAGCCGCAAGAATGGGCGCATCGCGTCCATTCTTGACCGAGTTGCGGAGAGCAAAGCTCTTCTACCGGTTCGTACAAACCGCAAGAATGGATGCAGAGCATCCATTCTTGACTAACTTGACGGGCAAAGCCCGTCAAGTTAACCGTACATCCCGATCCGATACCTCCGGCAGCTATCAACGGCACAGTGGTGATCTGTCTGAC
>JAJXDX010000240.1:3623-4126 GCA_021640185.1 Oscillospiraceae bacterium
CGGCAGACCCGCTCTTGTTCGGCATACGTCTTGCTGAAATACGTCGTCCCGGTGCTGTAATCCGTCGCGAAGAAATAGCACTGCACGATCTTCTCGTCCGTCGACGGCGACAGCAGCGACTGCATCGCCTCAAAGCCGGGGTTGTTGATCGCGCCCACCGGCAAGCCGGTGCGCTGATAGGTGTCATATGCCTTGTCGGTCAGTTCCTGACCGCCGACGCTGGGCAGGATCTTGCGGACATAGTCGCGGGTGCTGTCCATCTGCAGCTTGGGGTATTCCGCGCTGTTCTTCAGGCGGTTGAGCAGCACGCGCGCCACACCGTCCATGTCGTCCTTTTTCGCCGCCTCGCCTTGGATGATCGAGGCCATGGTCACCGCCTGATCGATCGTCCAGCCGTTTTGCGCGATCTGGCTGCGCATGACGGGGGTCAGCTTGCTGTCGAAGTTCGCCAGCATACGCGAGATGACCGAAACGCCGGTGCTGTCGGCATAGAACTCGTAGGT